>JBJTSL010000481.1:0-28471 GCA_046076625.1 Allobrachymonas sp. | reverse complement strand
GATGCCCAGCATCACCAGCGGCAACACCAATTCGCCCACACTCATGATTGCCGAGAAAGCCGCTCGCTGGATTCTGGCCGGGCAATGAGCTGCACAAGCTGGGCAGAATCACAGGCTTCGGGTTTATCCGCTGGGGAAACTCCGCATGCCAGAAAATGTACGATCGCGTACATTCAACGCACTGTTCTGCGGTCAAACCGCAACGAGGGCATGAGGAGACACAAGAAGTTGGCCTGTGACGGCGCTCCCGGTCAGGACATCACATGAAAAAAGCCAGCCTACCCGGCTGGCTTTTTTGTTGCCTTGAGGCTGCCGTGGCGCGTCACCCGCTTGGGTAAAAAATCGACGGACTCCAGCGGCACAGTCTTGCGGGAATACGCATCCATGATTGCTGCACGTGAACTGAAGCGCCGCGCTTCGAGCGCCAATTCAGCGGCTTCATGCAGCGCGTCCTGCGCCAAGGAAAAACTGTCAAACCCGCCCATTTGTGTGCTGTGGCTCTCGCGCCTGCCGCGCATTTCGCGCCCAGGGCTGATCCGCGCCACGCCCACGCCAATGTCTGCACGAAACTCCCTGGGGTCATTGCTCATGGGGTTGATCACAAACGGCCGGCGCACGGTGACAGCCAGTCGCAAGCCCATCGTGCGCAGCACACTCGATTTTTTCAGGCTGTCCAAGACCACCACAAAGCTGTTGTCACTGTCGCGGCCCACCAGATTGGCGCCCGCGCCCACGGCTTGGCGCACCCGCGCCGACATGGTATAGATCACTTGCTCAAAGCCGTTGTGGCCAAATTCCTTTTTCAATTCGGAAGTGTTGTTTACTTCCACGCAGATCACGGCCATTTCCTTACGGTTGCGGCGTGCCCGAGCCACCGACTCATCGATCTTGCGGATCAGCGCAGCGCCCGTGAGCAATTGCGTGAGAAGATCCTTGTCGCGGCTCATCGACAAGCTTTTTTCATGCGCGCATACTGCACATGGCGCCGTTTGAGGGTATGGCAGATGAGCACCACATAGGCCGCAGACGAGGCCGCCGTGGCCACTTGCAAGGGTGCATTGCTGCTCAAAATACCCAAGGCGTTCGCGTATAAGCCCAGCACTGCAAAGGCCAAAAACGCGCACGCCAAAGTCATGGGTAAGGCCAGCCTGTCACCCAGCAACCAAGAGCGCAGGCTCAGCCAAAATCCGCCCACTGCCGCCAGCGCGACCCCGATGCCCACCCAGCCCAAGGCTTGGTCCTGATTGGGCCAGAGCGCACCCAAAACCAAGCTTGCCGACAGCGCGGCAATCGCCTGCATGCCCCGGTCCACCAAGGTGTCCCGCATTTCGCCGCGCAGAAATTGGCGCAATCCCAAAGCCGAGCCCGCGGCAACCACCGGACCGCCGATGATCATCCACAGCGCTTGCTGCTGCACGCTGAACTGCGCAAAATGCCCGAGCAGACCACTGGCGCAGAGCACAAACAGCCCAGACAGCAGCACGAAAAACGCGGTTTGCATGCCAGAGAGGCTGCGGTTGTAGGTGGCATAGAAACTACTGAGCAGCGCATACGACAGAAAAATACCCAAGCTGGCGCTCCACAGCGCGATTTGCAGATCGCTCAGGGCGGTGAAGATGGGCGGCAGCAGATTCATGGCGAGTGAGGCAAGGCCTAGGGTGCACGGGCCGAGGCGGCGGTGCGCCAGTAATCGGCCTGTGAATAGTGATGCTTCAAGAAATCCACCCACAGGCGTACACGCAGGGGCAGGTGTTTGCGCTGCGCAAACAACGCATAAATGCCGTTGGGTGGCGCTGAAAAATCTTCCAACAACTGAACCAACTGGCCGCTGGCAATCTCATGCGCGACTTCCCAGGTGCTGCGCCAAGCGATGCCATGGCCTTTGAGGCACCAGTCATGCAATACCTGGCCGTCGGAGCAGTCCAGCGGCCCGCCGGGGCGCAAATGCTCGAGCTTGCCGTCGATCACGAAGGCCCAACCGCGCGTTTGCGAGGCGTCTGAAGACAGCATCAGGCAATCATGCTGATGCAACATCTGCGGGCGCTTCGGCAAACCGCAGCGCTTGATGTAGATCGGGCTGGCCACGCACAGGCGCCGGTTGTCGGCCAAGCGCACGCTCACCAAGGAAGAGTCGGGCAAATCGCCCACACGCACTGCGCAATCAAAGCCTTCAGCGGCAATGTCTACCACGCGGTCAGACAGATTGAGCGAAATCGTCACATCCGGGTGCTGCAGATGAAACTGCGGCACCAGCGGCGCGACATGCCGGCGGCCAAAGCCCGCTGGCGCGGTGATGCGCAAATGCCCGCTGGCTTTCACACCCCCTGCGCTCACGCTGGCTTCTGCCTGCTGCCAATCGGCCAGCAAACGCTGGCAGTCTTCCAAAAAAGCGCTGCCCTCATGCGTGAGTGCGATACGCCGCGTGGTGCGCACCATGAGTTTGACGCCCAAACGTTCTTCCAGCGCATCCAGCCGCCGACCCATAATGGCTGCCGCTACACCTTCAGCATGTGCGGCAGCCGTCAGGCTGCCTTTGGCCACGACAGCGACAAATGTTTCTATTTGCTTGAATTTGTCCACGCTGCATTATGTGCTGCGTAGAGCTTGTGTTGCATCAGAGAAAACGGAAGGCCAAATCGGGCTTTCGTCCGCTGATCAAATCTGACATGGCTTTGCCAGAGCCCGCGCCATGCGTCCAGCCGAGCGTGCCGTGGCCGGTATTGACCCAGAGCTTGTGGATGCGGGTTTTGCCGATGAAGGGAATATTGGTGGGCGTGGCCGGGCGCAGGCCGCACCAATACTGCGGATTGCCGCCCTGCGCGGGGGTGCGTGTATCGGCCACGCCGGGCAGCAGCGTCTCGATGCGGCTCAGAAGCATTTCGCAGCGCTTTTGAGCCAGTGGCGTATCGAGCGACAGATCAAAACCGCCCACCTCAATGGTGCCGGCCACGCGAAGTTGATTGCCCAGCCGCGTGATGGCGATTTTCTTTTCATCGTCGATGGTAGACACCAGAGGCGCAGCGTCGGGCTTGAGCAGCGGTAACGTCACGCTGTAACCCTTGCCCGGATAGACCGGCAAATTTACTCCCACCGAGCGCAGCAATGGCGCACTGTAGCTGCCGCAAGCCACCACCACCGCATCGGCGCGCAAATCATGCTCCAGGCCGGTGCTGCGCGCGCGCAGGCGCACAAAGTCCAAGCTGCCGGCCACCGTGTGCAGGCTTTGCACATCATGACCCATGAGCAACTGCGCGCCGCGTGCCGCGCAAAGCTGCGCCAGCTCACGCGTGAAGGTTCGCGCATCGCCCGATTCGTCGCTGGCGGTGTAAGTGCCGCCCACTATCTGGTCTCCAAAGCGCGAAAACGCGGGCTCAATGGCCAGCAATTCAGCGGTGCTCATCACTTGGCGTTTCACGCCATGGCGCGCCATCAAGTCGGCGGCTGCGCGAGCCGCTTCGAAGGAGCGTGCATCGGTGAAGATATGCGCAATGCCTTTTTGCAGGCGCTCATATTCAATGCCGGTGTGTGCAACCACTTCGCGCAAAGCCGCATGGCTGTAGCGGCCCAGCGCCACAATTTGCGCCACGTTGCGTTCAAAAGCCGCATCGTTGCAATTGGCCAAAAACTCCAAACCCCAGCGGTATTGATGCCAGCCTTGGCCCATCGGAAACTGCGGGCGAAACAGCAGCGGAGCTTCGTCCGAGAACATCCACTTGAGAGCTTTGAGCGGCGCATCGCGATTGGCCCAAGGCTCGCAGTAACTGACGGAAATCTGTGCGGCGTTGGCAAAGCTGGTCTCACTCGCGGCTTCGTTTTGTCGATCAACGACAACGACATCATGACCCTCCTGTAGCAAATGCCAAGCGGTACTGATGCCAATGATGCCTGCGCCTAAAACAATAACTTTCATGGTGAGCAATGATGCCTGAATTTGACTTGTAATAAAAGCAAAATTAAACTCTTCAATTTATTATCAGATTTACTAATAAAATTACCATGAGTACATTTGACCCTGATGCTTTGGAATGCTTGGCCGCGATTGTGGAAGAGGGCGGCTTTGAGCGCGCTGCAGTGCGCTTGTCGATCACCCAATCGGCAGTGTCTCAGCGACTTCGTTCACTAGAGGCGCAAGTGGGCACGGTGCTGATCGTGCGCAGCCGCCCGCTCAAAGCCACTTCCGCTGGGCACTTGCTCCTGAAGCACACCAAGCAAATGCGCCTGCTGCGGGCCGATTTGGAGCGCGATTTGAAAGAACTGGCGC
Organism: Allobrachymonas sp.; assembly: GCA_046076625.1. GTDB lineage: Bacteria > Pseudomonadota > Gammaproteobacteria > Burkholderiales > Burkholderiaceae_C > JANMDU01. Next base: position 24,210 of record JBJTSL010000481.1, on the reverse strand, counting down.
CCAGCAGCTCAGGTGCGCGTGAGGAAGAGCGCGTGAGTATCGCCATCAATGCGGACAGTATCGCCACTTGGGCGCTGGACGCATTAGGGCCACTCGTGCGTCAAGGGCTGCCGCTGGAGATCATCACCGATGACCAAGACTTCACCCAAGAATGGCTTCGCGAAGGGCAGGTGCTGGGCTGCGTGACGACACTTTAACAGGCACTGCGAGGCTGCAAAGTCGTGCCGTTAGGCGCTATGAAATATATAGCTATTGGTGCATATTCTATGCCGGCGACTGAGGGATTCAGCATAAAAAATGGCATTTCAGCGCACAACTTCCGCACGCTGCCCTTCATCGCATTCAACCGCAAAGACGATATGCAAAGTGAGTTCATTGCCAAAGCCTTTGGTTTGAAGCGTGTGGCGCTGCGTCAGCTCTTCGTACCCAGCTCGCAGGCGCAGGTGCGTGCGGTGCGCGAGGGCTGGGGCGTGAGTGTGGTGCCGGAGTTGTTGGCGCAGCCGCTGATCGACTCGGGTGAGTTGGTCAACCTTTTGCCCAGCTTTGCTCTGCCCGTGCAGCTGTATTGGCACTGCTGGAATTTGGAGTCGGAGGTGCTCGATGGACTGACGAAGGCGCTCACCGACAAAGCAGCGCAGCTTCTAAAATAAACAAGCCGCACTGCGATGTCAGTGCGGCTTGGGGCATCAGTGGCCAAGTGGCCAGAGTTACTTGGGCATGATCACGGTGTCAATCACGTGAATCACGCCATTGCTGGCTGCCACGTCTGTCGCCACAACTTTCGCGCCGTCAATCGTCACACCGCCGCTGGTGGCCAAAGTGACTTCTTGGCCTTGCACAGTCTTGACCTTGCCGGCTTTCACATCCTTGGCCATCACTTTGCCGGGCACGACGTGATAGGTCAACACCTTGGTCAGGGCGGCCTTATCTTTGAGCAATGCGTCCAGCTTGTCTTTGGGGATCTTGGCAAAGGCTTCATCACTGGGCGCAAATACGGTGAATGGGCCCGGGCCTTTCAAGGTATCCACCAAGCCAGCGGCTTGCACAGCGGTCACGAGAGTTTTGAAGCTACCAGCCTTGACGGCGGTATCCACAATATCTGCAGCGAATGCGCTGATAGACATACCCAGGCCCAGTGCGAGTGCAACGAGGGATTTTTTCATGACGAGCTCCTTAAAAAAAGTCATGGTTGAGGTTCAACAATGGCTTGCGGTTTCTTCAAGCGGGGCGCTCAACAAAAACCTGATGCGCAAGCACATGGAATCGAAATATATACTATTTATTCTAGTTATATACTGATTAGTAATTTTTAAATCTTTATAGTTGCTTTTACTCGCATTTCACCGATTCAAGACTGGCGGCGGCGATCCTTGGAAATCAGAAATGCTGCATATTCATTGGATTTAATGCTATTGAATATATAGCAAAGCCAGTTTGCAATGCGTTACACAGTTCAGGTAACCAATGATTGTGTACACCCATAGAACAGAGGGCTTTTAGAATTGAGGGCTATGACCTTGCCCTCTTCAGCCTCAGTAGCCAGCCCGATCAATGCCTTGAGCCCTTTAGATGGCCGCTATGGCGCAAAGCTTGAGAAATTGCGCCCCTTGATGAGCGAGTTTGGCTACATGCACCGGCGAGTGCAGGTGGAGGTGGCTTGGATGATTGCCTTGAGTGATGCAGGTTTGCCCGAGCTCGCCGCCTTCAGCGCAGCAGATCGTGCCTACCTGAATGGTTTGGTGAGCAGTTTTTCCGAAAGCCATGCGCTGGCCATCAAAGACATTGAAAAAACCACCAACCACGATGTGAAGGCGGTGGAGTACTGGATCAAGGCGCAGTTCAGAGGCCATGCAGCTTTGGAGAAGGCGTCTGAATTCGTGCATTTCGCCTGCACCAGCGAAGACATCAACAACGCCTCACACGCTTTGCAGCTTAAAAGTGCACGTGAGCAGGTGCTGCTGCCGGCCTTGGATGCGGTGTGCGCCAAACTGCGTGAGCTTGCGGGGCTGTATGCGGCCGTGCCCATGCTTAGCCGCACACATGGCCAAACCGCCACACCCACCACGGTGGGCAAAGAGTTTGCCAATGTGCTCGTGCGTTTAACAACTGCACGCGAAAAAATTGCCAGCGTGTCGCTTTTAGCCAAGATGAATGGCGCTGTGGGCAACTACAACGCGCATTTGGCCGCTTACCCAGATGTCAATTGGGAAGCCTTGTCACGGCGCGTGATCAGCCAAGATTTGGGGCTGAGCTTTCAACCCTACAGCATTCAGATCGAACCGCACGACTACATCGCGGAATTGTTTGATGCTGTGGCGCGGGCGGACACGATTCTGATTGACCTCGCGCGGGACGTATGGGGCTACATCTCGCTGGGTTATTTCAAGCAGCGACTCAAAGCCGGTGAGATTGGCTCATCGACCATGCCGCATAAAGTCAATCCGATTGATTTTGAAAATGCAGAAGGCAATTTGGGGCTGGCCAACGCTGTGCTGAGGCATCTTTCAGAAAAACTGCCGGTCTCTCGCTGGCAGCGCGACCTGACCGATTCCACCGTGTTGCGCAACATGGGTGTGGCGTTGGGCTATGCCGTGCTGGCCTATCAATCGCTACTGGTCGGCTTGAACAAGCTCGAACTTAACGACGAGGCCTTGGCTGCCGATTTGGACACGAGCTGGGAAGTGCTGGCAGAGCCGATTCAAACCGTGATGCGCCGCTATGGCGTGGCCGGGGCTTACGAAAAGCTCAAAGAAGTCACGCGCGGCAAAACCGTGCGCAAAGAAGATTTGCATGCCTTGATTCGAACGCTGGAGATCCCAGCAGCCGACAAGGAGCGCCTGCTGGCCATGACGCCGGCCAGCTACATCGGCTTGGCCATGCAACTGGCTCAGCGCGCCAGCACCTGAAGTGATCAAGTTTTCGGCAGCAAGCCCAGGCGCTCAATCGTGGCACGCTCCTGCGCAAACGTGCGCACAGCGTAACGGCTGTACTCCGCGCTGTCCATCCAAATCACGGGCTGGGAGAATCTTTCATAGGTCTCCAGCACCTTCGGGTCTTGGTTGACCTTGGCCAACGCGCCTTCGAGTAACTTGACCACCGCCGGGTCCATGCCTTTGGGGCCACCGATGCCAAATGGCGATTCGGAGACGGTATCCCAGCCGCTTTCTTTGACCGTGGGCACATCGGGAAAAGCTTTGGTGCGTTTGCTGCCCAGAGTGGCTAGATAACGCAGTTTGCCCGATTGCACGTGCGGCACAAACTCTGTCGTGCCGCTCATCAGGGGAATTTGGTTGCCCAAAATCGCTTGCAAAATCTCTGCCGAGCCTTTGTAGGGGATCGGGTTGGTGGTGAAACCGGCTTTGAAGGCGAATTCTTCAAAGGCCAAATGCGGCGTGGTGCCTGTGCCGGTATGGCCGTAGTCCAGTTTGCCTGGATTGGCCTTGGCCCAAGCCACCATCTCCTTGATGGTTTTATAGGGCGCATCCGTCACTGCCGCAATGCCGAAGGTGTAGCCAGTGAGGCAGGCAATGTGCGTGATGTCGTTGACCGGATGGAATGCCATTTTTTGCATATGGGGTAGGCGGTAAACGCCCAGTGGCAGTTGTGTGAGCGTGTAGCCATCGGGCTTGGCATTGAGCATGGCAGTTGCACCCAGCGTGCCGCCCGCTCCGGGCTTGTTGTCCACCGTCACGGTTGCGCCGCCTAAAGCACGACCCAGCGATTCGCCAATCGCGCGCACCGCCGCATCAGAGCTGCCACCTGCCGGCCAGGGGCAGATCAGCGAGATCGGTCGCGAGGGAAACTTGTCTTGCGCCCGCGCCCACGGGCTCACCAGCATGGGGGCTGAGATGAAGGCGGCGGTCTTTTGAAGTTGCTGGCGGCGGCTTACGTTCATGCAATGCTCCTCGTTTTCAACAGATACGTTTCAGCGTAGCGCACATACCAATCCAAGCAATCCGGGTTTGCCATGGCATCTTTGTTCACGACTTTTTCCAGCGGCTGGCCGAGCAGGAGTTTCTTGATCGGCAGCTCTTGTTTTTTACCGCTCAGGGTGCGCGGGATTTGCCTCACCTGCGAGGTCTCGCTGGGGATGAAGCGTGGCGAGAGATGCTGGCGAATCGCGACGTGGATTTTTGCTTTCAAGGTCTCATGAAGCACCAGCCCTTCGCGCAACACCACGAACAGCGGCATGAAGCTCTCGCGCCCTAGGTATTCGAGATCGACCACCATGCTGTCCAGCACTTCAGGCAAGGCTTCTACGGCTGAGTAAATCTCGCTGGTGCCCATGCGTAGGCCAGCGCGGTTGATCGTGGCATCGCTGCGACCATAGATGATGCAGCCACCATCCGAGCCGATTTTCAGCCAATCGCCATGCCGCCACACGAGACGTTTCTCGCCTTGGGCGTTCAAGGTGCTGTACATATCGAAGTAACTGGAAAGATAGCGCGCGTTGCCTTCATCGTTCCAAAAATACAGCGGCATGGAGGGAATCGGCTGCGTGCAGACCAGCTCGCCCACTTCACCCATGACAGCTTGGCCGTCCTCATTCCAGCTTTCCACCGAGCAGCCGAGCAAGCGGCATTGCATCTGGCCAGGCTTGTGTGGCAATTCGCGGTGGCTGCCTATGAATGCGCCGCAAAAATCGGTGCCACCGGAGATATTGACGATGAAGATATCGCGCGTGCCGATGTCTGCAAATGTGGTGCTCATCCAGCGCTCAACATCTTCGGGCAGCGGCGAGCCCGTCGAGCCGAGCGCCCGCACACGCCGCAGGTCATGCCCTCGTATTTGCAAATCCTGCGCCGAAATCCCTGCCTTCATGCAGTTACCCCAAAATGCCGCTCCCGCGCCAAAAAATGTGCAGCCGTGCTTTGCACAGAAACGCCAAAGCACGCTCCAATCGGGCCGCTCTTTGCTGCCCGAGGGCGAGCCATCGTAAATGCGAATTGTGGTGCCCGTGGCCAAACCTGCCATCTGAGCGTTCCACATCACCCAGCCGGTGGAGCTGTACCAATGAAAGCGCTCGCCCAAGGAATTGGTGTGATAGCTGCAACCAATGTCGTTGCCCAAGCATTTGAGGGCCAGCAGCGCCATCAAGATGCCGCCATGCCCATGCACAATCGGCTTGGGCAGGCCGGTCGTGCCACTCGAATACACGATCCACAGAGGGTGGTCAAAAGGTAGATCCAGCGGTCTGAACTGCTCTATTTTCAAGCCTTTTTGGCTGATGGCCGGCATCAAATCTTCGTAGTATGCTATTGATTTAATAGCGTCGGAATTGCCCCAGGGGGTGTGTAGTACAAGCAGATGCCGTACGCTGGGCAGGCCTTCGCAGAGTTGAACCACCGTCTGCGTGCGATCCAGCGCCTTGCCAGCGTAGTACACGCCGTCTGCAGCAATCAACACTTTGGGCTCAATCTGCGCAAAACGATCCAGCACCGCCGGCGTGCCCATGTCGGGCGCGCACACGCTCCACACCGCGCCAATGCTCACGCAGGCCAAGCAGGCTACGATGGTCTCCGGCACATTGGGCAAATACGCCGCCACCCGGTCGCTAGGCTGCACGCCAAGCGCTTGCAGGCTCAGGGCGAGCGAGGCCACCTGTCTCCTCAGCTCTGGCCAACTCAGCTCGCGCATATCGCCGAGCTCGTTCTCGCTCAGAATAGCGGCCAAACCCGCCGCATCCGCCGCCTGCGCATGCCGCAGCACCTGCATCGCGTAGTTGAGCCGGGCACCGGGAAACCATTGGGCTTGCGGCATGCGGTCATCACAGAGCACCTTGCTGTGCGGCGTGGGCGATTGCAGTTCAAAATAATCCCAAATCGACTGCCAAAAGCCCTCCAAATCCGTGACTGACCAGTGCCAGAGTGCATCGTAGTCATCAAAGTGCAGACCGCGCTCGCGAGCCAACCAGTTTTGATAGAGGCGGATTTGCGGCACGAACGGAGCGCCCATCGTGGAGGATGGCGTTGAAGTGGCAGAAAAACTCATTCTCCGATCGTAATTTGCTCCACCAGAAAGCCACGTATGGATTTACCCCCACTGCAGCTTCGTCCCGTGATGCAACTGAGCGTGCATGTCAGTAAACCGCTGGAGTCGGGCAATCTGGCGCATGCTCTGGACCAACGCATCCATCGCATCATCCCGATTGTGGGCGGCAGCGTTGTTCCCAAGGCTCGCGGGTGGAGCAGACGTTCAGCTCATCACCATCGCCACCAGCGCGAGGTCGGATGCTCGCCGTGTGGTGCGCTGGGAAAGTGGTTATTGCCTCTCCATTTGCAACGCTGCGATTCGCACCGACAGCCAAAGTGATATCGCCGCCCTGGTTCGAGGTGAAGCCGTGCCACATGAATGCATTTATTTTCGCTGCGTTCCGAGCTTCGAGACCGACCATCCTGAGCTTGTGTGGATGACGAACACCCTGTTCGTCGGCACCCGCGCACGCTTGGTGGATCGCGTGGAGATGCGCTTTGATGAGGCGCTGTGCGGCTATTTGCAAGCAAGGCTTCTAGCGCCGTCCTACAATGCCCGTATGATTTCTCGCGAACCCACCCTCGAACGTTTGGCTACGGCCAAAACCCTGCTGCTTGATCCGTTTGGCTTGAATGAATCGCATCTGAGCCGAGCACTGGCTCAAATCACCACGCACCGCGTGGATGATGCCGATTTGTATTTCCAATACACCCGCTCCGAAGGCTGGAGTCTGGAAGAGGGCATTGTGAAAACCGGCTCGTTCTCCATCGACCAAGGCGTGGGCGTGCGTGCGGTGAGTGGCGAGAAAACCGCGTTTGCCTACTCCGACGACATCTCTTGGGCTTCGCTGCTAGACGCATGCCAAACTGTGCGCTCAATCGGCGCTTCCACCGGCAATCAATCTGCCAAGGTTGCTCCCAAAAAGATAGCGTCTGCACGCAAACTGTATGGCAGTACCGATCCGATTTCTACGCTGGACAGTACGGCCAAGGTTGCGCTGCTCGAGCGAGTGGAGAAGATGGCGCGCGCCAAAGACAAGCGCGTGGTGCAAGTGATGGCCGGTTTGGCCAGTGAATACGATGTGGTGCTGATTGCACGGGCTGACGGCACACTGGCCGCCGATGTGCGCCCGCTAGTGCGCCTGTCGGTCACCGTGATTGCTGAGCAAAAACAAGGCGGCCCTAAAGGCTCAGGGGTGCGGCGCGAGATGGGCTCGGGCGGTGGCGGCGGTCGCTTTGGCTTGGCGTATTTCACCGACGCGATGTTGCAATCCTATGTTGACAGCGCGGCCAATGCCGCGCTCACGAATCTAGAATCACGCCCTGCTCCAGCGGGCGAGATGACGGTGGTGCTTGGGCCTGGCTGGCCGGGCGTGCTCTTGCATGAGGCGGTGGGTCACGGCTTGGAAGGCGATTTCAACCGCAAAGGCTCCAGCGCATTTGCCGGCATGATTGGCAAGCGCGTTGCGGCCAAAGGCGTGACGGTGCTCGACGATGGCACGATTGCCGACCGACGCGGCTCCCTGAATGTGGACGATGAAGGCTGCGCGACGCAGAAAAATGTGCTCATTGAGGACGGTATTTTGAAAGGCTACATCCAGGATGCCACGAATGCACGTTTGATGAAAGTCAAACCCACCGGCAATGGCCGCCGCGAGAGCTACGCCGCTGTGCCCATGCCGCGGATGACCAATACCTATATGCTCGGTGGCGACAAATCTCCTGAAGAAATCGTCTCCAGCATCAAGCGTGGGCTCTATGCCACCAATTTTGGCGGCGGGCAGGTGGACATCACCTCTGGCAAGTTCGTGTTCTCAGCCAGCGAAGCGTTTTGGGTGGAAAACGGCAAGATTCAATACCCTGTCAAAGGTGCAACGATTGTGGGCAGCGGGCCAGAGTCGCTAAAAAAAGTCACCATGATTGGCAACGACTTGGCACTGGATTCGGGTGTGGGCGTGTGCGGTAAAGAGGGGCAGAGTGTGCCTGTCGGTGTGGGGCAACCCACTTTGCGTTTGGAAGGCCTCACGGTGGGTGGAACGGCGTGAATTTTGACTTTGTTACAAAGAGAAATCGACTGAGCTGGCTAAGTTCAAGGTGTATCCTATAGAAAAATAGGCAGGGAATATGACAACACCTTCTCACTTTCAAATCAACAAAGACACCGGGCTGCCGGACATTCAGGACTTCGCGGAATTCGGCCAAGCCCTGCGTGCGATGTCCAACAATGAGGAGACGCACAAGCTCTCAGATGGCATGGGGGATGTGTCCAAAGCGATCGAGCGGGTCGGCAAAGCTTTGTCCAGCCATCAGAGAGGTGCTACGGTCGGGCCTTTGCTGGTGGATTTGCTCACGGCTTTGCGCAAACACCGCCAACTGGTCGTGGGCCTGTCCGAAGAATGGCGTAGGCTCTACAAATATGCAGCGTATCTGGCGGCACTGAACAATTTCCGGGTGTTGATCGGCCAATGGCTGGTGGAGCGCAACATCACCGGTGACAACGAAGTCGTGATCGAGGACTTTGAAATGATTGGTTGGCGCACACTGGGTGAAGGCTTAATGATGATTGACATTCATGAGCAAGCCATCAACCAAGCACAGGCCGAAGGATCGAAAGCACCGATTGATGAATCCCGCTTGGCGCGCGCCAAAAATTGGTGGGGGCAGATTCGCGGGCAATCGGGTGCAGATGCGGTGTCGACCGAGCCCTTCTGATGAATTTTTCAAAGATCTGTTATCACGTGTTAATATAGTAGCCATGCAACGCGCTTTTTACTTTTACTTTTGGTTCTCAGTCCTAGGCGGACGAGAGGCATCGGTCTGAATTAAGCCGCACACCTCCATCGAACCGCCGGGCTCAGTAGCTTAGGCGGTTTTTTTATTCTTTTTTTCAATTTTTCAAGGAGCCCAACATGCCCAACACCCAAGCCAACGACGCGTGGTATCCGCCCGGTAGCCAACCGCAAGACCGCACCAGCCAAACCGACGACGCCCGCATCAAGGACATCACTGTGCTCCCGCCTCCCGAACACCTCATCCGCTTCTTCCCGATTCGCGGCACAGCGATTGAAACGCTGATCGAATCCACCCGCAAAAGCATCCAAAGCATCCTGCATGGCAAAGACGACCGCCTGCTCGTGGTGATTGGGCCTTGCTCGATTCACGACCCTGCCGCTGCCTTGGATTACGCACGGCGGTTGAAGGCCGTGCGCGACCAATATGCCGACACCTTGGAAATCGTGATGCGCGTGTATTTCGAAAAACCGCGCACCACCGTGGGCTGGAAGGGGCTGATCAACGACCCGTATCTGGACGAAAGCTACCGCATTGACGAAGGTCTGCGCATTGCTCGCCAGTTGCTCATTGAGATCAACCGCCTTGGCTTGCCCGCAGGCAGCGAGTTCTTGGATGTGATTTCCCCGCAATACATCGGCGATTTGATCGCTTGGGGCGCGATTGGCGCGCGCACCACCGAAAGCCAAGTGCACCGTGAGTTGGCTTCCGGCCTCTCCGCACCGATCGGCTTCAAAAACGGCACCGATGGCAACATCAAAATCGCGACTGATGCGATCCAAGCAGCTGCGCGCGGGCATCACTTCTTGTCCGTCCATAAAAACGGTCAAGTGGCGATTGTGCAAACCAACGGCAACAAAGATTGTCACGTGATCCTGCGCGGCGGCAAAGCGCCTAACTACAGCGCCGAGCACGTGGCCGCCGCCTGCAAAGAACTCGAAACTGCGAAGTTGCCCACCAAGCTCATGGTCGACTGCAGTCACGCCAACAGTTCTAAGCAGCACGAAAAGCAACTCGATGTGGCCAGCGATATTGCCGCGCAAATGCGTTCGGGCAGCCGCAGCATTTTTGGCGTGATGATCGAAAGCCATCTGCAATCTGGCGCTCAGAAATTCACGCCGGGCAAAGATGCGGTGTCTGCGTTGGCCTATGGCCAGAGCATCACCGATGCCTGCTTAGGCTGGGATCATTCGATACAGGCTTTGCAGGTGCTGTCGGATGCGGTGAAAGTGCGGCGCGGGTAATTAATTGGGGTCAGACCCCGATTAATTTCGTGGTGTGGCGTGTAGAGCCGGGCGTTGATTCATGCATTCAGCAATGGCTCACCCCCGCAGCCGCTGTACGTAGAACGAAATCTTTAGAGCGCAAGAACTACAAAATCGATAGCGCTCCACGCATAATCTATGCTGGCAAACTACCGATTTCGCGCATGAAACCTGCGTCTAAGGGTATTTCCGCATCGTTTCCGGGTGCAGCATCTAGAAACTCCCCGCGAGCAGGCTTACGATGTGCGCGAGGAGAAATACGATGTTCGATTACGTGATTTTGGGCGCTGGTTCAGCGGGTTCTGTGTTGGCTTCGCGATTGAGCGAAGACCCGGCGGTCAAAGTGGCGCTGCTGGAGGCAGGCCCTGCGGACAGCTCCGTGCTGATTCATTGCCCCGGTGGCTTGGCGCTCATGGCGCAAACGAAGATTGCCAACTGGGCTTACCAGACCGTGCCACAAAAAGGCTTGAATGGCCGCACGGGCTACCAGCCGCGTGGCAAAGTCTTGGGGGGCTCTAGCTCCATCAATGCCATGATCTACATTCGCGGACAGCGGGAAGACTATGACGACTGGGCCGCACAAGGCAATGCCGGCTGGGCTTGGAATGATGTGTTGCCGTATTTCAAGCGCTCAGAACACAACGAGCGTGGCGCGGACGAGTGGCATGGCCAAGGCGGGCCGCTCAATGTCAAAGACTTGACCTCGCCCAACCGCTTTGGCCCCATTTTCACCCAAGCAGCGCACGAAGCTGGCTTTCCCATCAACCTAGACTTTAACGGTGCGAGCCAAGAAGGCGTGGGCCCGTATCAAGTCACTCACAAAAACGGCGAGCGGTGGAGCGCGGCCAAGGGCTATCTCACGCCGAATTTGAATCGTCCCAATTTGCTAGTCATCACGCAGGCACAGGTCACGCGAATTTTGTTTGAAGGCAAGCGCGCCACAGGCGTGGAATACCGCCACGAAGGGCAGATCAAAATGCTGCAAGCCTCGCGCGAAGTCATCCTCAGCGGCGGCGCATTTGGCTCACCGCAGATGCTGATGCTCTCAGGCATAGGGTCAGGCGCGCATTTGCAGGAAGTGGGCATTCCTGTAGTGCACGATTTACCTGGTGTCGGGCAGCATTTGCATGACCATATGGATGCCATTCAGGTGTATCACGCTCCGCAGCAAACCGATCTGTTCGGCCTTTCATTCACGGGCCTCATCAACGCCTTCAAAGGTATCTCCGAATGGCGCAGCCGCCGCACGGGCATGCTCACCACCAATTTCGCCGAGGCCGGCGGCTTCATCAAAAGCTCACCCGAAGAAGCACGACCCGATTTGCAGCTGCACTTCGTGATCGGTAAGCTCATCAACCATGGCCGCACCCCCGCTTGGGGGCATGGCTATTCCTGCCACGTTTGCGTCCTGCGCCCCAAGAGCCGTGGTAGCTTGCAGCTCGCGAGCAAAGACCCATCAGCTGCACCGCTGATCGATCCTGGCTTTATGACGGACGCTGATGACGTGCAGCGCATGGTCAAAGGCTTCAAAATCATGCGCGGTATCATGAACCAAAGCGCCCTCGCGGTACACGGTGGCAAAGAAATACCCTTGAGCAACTGGGCGCAAACCGATGCGCAAATCGAGCAGTTCATTAGAAGCAACGGCGACACGATTTATCACCCGGTCGGCACCTGCCGCATGGGCAATGGCGCGCTCGATGTGGTCGATGCACGTCTCAAAGTTCACGGTATGCAAAACTTGCGCGTGGTCGATGCGTCCATCATGCCCCAGCTGATCAGCGGCAACACGAATGCCCCCACGATCATGATTGCGGAAAAAGCCGCAGACATGATCAAAGAAGATGCGCGCGCCGCATAGTCACTGCACGGTCTTTCTGCGAGGCAGTTTCAAAGTTTGGCCGATGGCCATGACATCGAAGGCTTCTTGAGGGAGATTTTTTGCTGCGCGTGCAGCAGCCAAATCCTTGGGCGGTTGATCTAGCGATTCATCGGTCAGGTCAAACGTGCCCCAGTGGATGCCGATACTGCGCTTGGCTTTCAAATCGAGGTGAATTTGCACAGCCTCTTCGGGGTTGACATGTTGCTCTTTCATGAACCAGCGAGGCTCGTACGCACCGACGGCGATCAGCGCCATGTCGAAACCACCGCCAAGGGCCTCTGTCTGGCGCGCGGCAAAATGTTTTTGCGTATCAATGAAATCTTGGCTGTAGCCGGTATCGCCGCCAAAGTAGAAATGAAAGTCTGGCGCAAAGACGGCGAATGCGCCCCACAGCGTGGCACGGCGGTCAGAAAGGCTTCGCGCGCTCCAATGCTGTACGGGGGTGAAATGCACTTCGACTTGGCCGGCGGAGGTCTTCACGGTTTGCTGATCCCACCAATCCATCTGCTGCACATTCGTGATGCCCTCGGAAGCAAACCATTTCTTCACGCCCAACGGTACGATGAAAAGCGGCGCGCCGCCGCTTTGCTGGTTCAAGGCCTTCACGCTTGCGGTGTCGAGGTGATCGTAGTGGTTGTGCGAGAGCAGCACGAGGTCTATCCGAGGCAGGTCTTTGAGAGCGATACCGGGCGGCTGATAGCGCTTGGGCCCAGCGAATTGCACAGGCGAGGCACGATCAGAAAACACCGGGTCGGTCAAGATATTGAGGCCACCCATTTGCACCAGCATGGTCGCGTGACCGATCCAGGTGATGGCCGGCACTTGTGCGGTGCCATGGTTAGCGCTTACAAACTGGAGGTCGGGTGAGACAACGGCCGTGGGGTTCTCGGGTGGTTTGGGCAGGCCGGCGCGGGCGCGCTCGAATTGCCAACGCAGCAAATCCAGACGCGACTTGTCCGTCGCTTCGGTGTAATTATTTTGGAAACCATCAGGACGATGGTGTTTCTTCGCGGCGTTGTAGTCTTCGTTCACGGTGGCGCAGCCTGATAAATGGAGCAGGGTCAACACAATACCCGCTGAAATAGCTACATATGTAATAGCAATTTGCGTAGATTTTATGCCGGCGAACTGCTGATTAGGCATGAAATTCAGGGCCTTAAAGCATGCGAACAGCAATCACCGCCGCGCAGCCGAGCAGGAAGTTCGCCACCACGAGACTGTGAATTTGAGCCGCCTTGGCGGCTGCCACAGGCCAATTGGCCGCTTCCACGGCGCGCTTCAAGCCGCGAAAGCCAGCAAAATAAATGAGGCCAAACAACAGAATCATCGTGATACCCAGCCCAGCCATCAAATGCCAACCCAAGGGAATGCTGGACATTCCTACAGCCTTGGCGCCCGCGCCATACAGATGCAAGCCGGTCAACAGAAGCAGCGCCACTGCTCCCAGCACGATAGCAAAGAAGCGTTGCAGCACTTGGGCTAGAAATGTGAGCCGCGCCGCGCCTTCCAGTTGCGTAAGCAGCGCTGGGCGCAGTGCAAACAGCATGAAGGCCATGCCGCCCAGCCAAGCGATGCCGGCTGCGAGGTGAAGGAGTTTGATGAAGGTAATCATGGCCGGATTGTGCCTGTGCGCTCAAACCAGTACGTACGTGTGGGTAAGTAGGCCCAAATGTGGGTTACTACGTAGATTCAACTTATAATCGGGAGCTTTGCTGAATACGTGTCTAAGAAGGCTGTGGGTCAATCGTGAAAACAATGCCACCCCCACTTCCAGACAACGATCCCAGCGAAAACATGGAGTTTCGCCGCTGGTCACATGAAGATGTGGCCAAACTGCGCAAAATCCAGCCCGCCATTTCTCCTTGGCGGGTCGTGCTTTGGATGCTGATGGCAGCCGTGGCTATTTTGATGATCACTTGGATCATCTTCGATGCGCCCACCGCTTTATCAGCCGCCTATGGCAGTTTGGTGGTCGCCATTCCCGCAGCGGTGCTCGCGCGCGGCATGACTTCCCCGCTGTCGCGCATGAACATAGCCTCGGGCGCTTTGGCGTTCATGCTGTGGGAGATGGTCAAGATTGGTTTGAGCATCGGCATGCTGATGCTCGCGCCCAGCCTGATCGCCGGCTTGAATTGGCCGGCCTTGCTTATCGGCCTGATTTTGACGATGAAAGTGTATTTTGTGGCGGCGATTGTCAAACCTCGGTCAAATGAGGCAGAGAACATCGAGGCCACGGTGAAAAATTGACTCTTGAACCGAGACTGAGAATATGGCTGCATCTGGACAAGCTCCAACATCTGGTGAATACATTGTTCACCACCTGACGCATCTGCAAAACAAGACGCAGACCAATATTGTTGATTTCTCTGTGATCAACATGGATTCGGTGTTTTGGTCCATCACCCTCGGCATCATCGCCTGCGCCTTTATGTACTACGGTGCACGCCGCGCTACCTCTGGTGCGCCTGGCCGTTGGCAAGCCCTCGTTGAGATGATTTATGAAATGGTTGATGGGCAAGCCAAAGGCATTGTGCACAACGCCACCAGTCGCGTGTTTGTGGTGCCCTTGGCCATGGTGATCTTTGTCTGGATCTTCCTGATGAACTTCATGGATATGATTCCTGTGGATTTCATTCCCACCATCTGGCACACTGCAGGCCCAGCTCTCGGCTTTAAAGATTACATGCGCATGCTGCCCACCGCCGATTTGTCGGTCACCATGGGTATGGCTTTGGCTGTGTTGATCATCTGCCTGTATTACAACGTCAAAATCAAAGGCTTGGGTGGCTGGATTCACGAGCTGTTTTCCGCCCCCTTTGGCTCCAGCCCTTTCCTCTGGATTCCCAATTTCCTCATGCAAATGATTGAGTTCATCGCCAAGACCGTTTCTCACGGCATGCGACTCTTCGGCAACATGTATGCAGGCGAATTGATTTTCATGCTGATCGCCTTGCTCGGCGGCTCCTGGGCGCTGGACGCTACGGGCATCGGCCTGGCTCTTCTTCACATCGTGGCGGGTACAGCGTGGACGATCCTTCACATTCTGGTGATCACGCTGCAAGCTTTCGTGTTCATGATGCTGACCTTGGTGTATCTGGGTCAGGCGCATGACGCACATTGATTGAAGCCTGCCTGAATAATGTTCCCTTTTCTCTCAACCATTCCATCCACACTTAGGAGTCATCATGGAAGTCATTAGCTTTGTCGCCCTCGCTGCAGGTCTCATCATCGGTCTCGGCGCTATCGGTGCTTGTATCGGTATCGGCATCATGGGCAGCAAATACCTTGAGTCTGCTGCACGCCAGCCAGAACTCATGGGCGAGCTGCAAACCAAGATGTTCTTGCTCGCTGGTCTGATCGACGCTGCGTTCATTATCGGTACCGGTATTGCCCTGTGGTTCGCTACGGCCAACCCTTTCCTGGGTCAGATCGCCCGATTGGCCAAGTAATCTGTCTGTTTGTTGAAAGAGCAATTGGTGGCATTTGGTCGCCTTTTGCGGCACTCTTAAAAAGAGTATTTCGTTAAACAAACCGCCAAGGAATAGTTGTGAATATCAACGCCACCCTGATCATCCAGATCATCGTGTTCCTCATTTTTGTGTGGTTCACCATGAGCTTTGTCGTCCCGCCTTTGAAGAAGGCACTGGACGAGCGCGCCGCCAAGGTGCAAGAAGGTCTGGCTGCGGCAGACAAGGCGAAGGCCGATTCCGCTGCCGCCCAGAAAACCCTAGCCGAGCAACTCAGTGCCTCGCGCAATGAATCCGCCCAGCGTCTGCAAGATGCTGAGCGTCGTGGCCAAGCCATTGTGGAAGAGGCCAAGGCCAAAGCCAATGAAGAGGCCGCCAAGATCATTGCTGCTGCCAAGGCAGAAGCTGACCAGCAAACTGTCAAGGCACGCGAGGCACTGCGCGAGCAAGTTGCCGCGCTCGCCGTCAAGGGCGCTGAGCAAATCCTGCGCAAAGAAGTCAATGCTTCTGTGCATGCCGATTTGCTGGGCCGCCTCAAGGCCGAGCTGTAAGCGGAGCACACCATGGCCGAACTCGCCACGATCGCCCGCCCCTACGCCGAAGCTTTGTTCAAGGCCACGCGCGCTGATTTGGCCGCCACAGACAGCTGGCTGGCTCCTATCGCGCAGGTGGCTGAGCAGCCACAATTGCAAGCCTTTGCCGCCAACCCCAACGCAGCGCCCGCGCAGGTGTTTGAGTTGCTTTCCAGTGTGGCAAAAGTCACGCTGCCTGAGAGCGGCAAGAATTTCCTGCATGCCTTGATCGAAAACGGCCGCGTGAATGCGCTACCTGAGATCGCCGCGCAATTTCGCGCCCTGAAAAACGCACAAGGCGGTGTGGCCGATTGCATCGTGCAAAGCGCATTCCCGATTGAAGGTGCTGCGCTGGCGGATGTGAGCGCATTGCTGGAAAAGCGTTTTGGCCGCAAGCTCAATGCCAAGGTGCAGATTGTCCCCGAGCTGATCGGTGGCATTCGCGCCGTGGTGGGCGACGAGGTGCTCGACACATCGGTGCAATCCCGTCTGGAACAGATGAAAACCGCTCTTTTGGCTTGAAGCCACAAGAGCACTTTAGAGAAGAAGGATACGAGCCATGCAACTCAATCCCGCAGAAATTTCCGAGCTGCTGAAAAGCCGCATCGAAGGCTTGTCTGGCAACACAGACATCCGCAACCAAGGCACCGTGGTCTCCGTGACCGACGGTATCGTCCGCATTCATGGCCTGTCCAACGTGATGCAGGGTGAGATGCTGGAATTCCCCTCCACCGCCGACGGCGTGGCCACCTTCGGCTTGGCACTCAACCTTGAGCGTGATTCCGTCGGCGCGGTGATTTTGGGCGCTTACGAGCACATCTCCGAAGGCGATACCGTCAAATGTACGGGCCGCATTCTGGAAGTGCCTGTGGGCCCAGAGCTCAAAGGCCGTGTGGTGAACGCACTCGGTCAACCGATTGACGGCAAAGGCCCTGTGAACGCCAAAATGACCGACGTGATCGAGAAGGTGGCGCCCGGTGTGATCGCCCGTCAATCCGTGAATCAGCCTGTGCAAACCGGTTTGAAATCGATTGACTCCATGGTGCCGATTGGTCGCGGTCAGCGCGAGCTGATCATTGGTGACCGTCAGACCGGCAAAACCGCTGTGGCCATTGACGCGATCATCAACCAAAAAGGTCAGAACATGACCTGCGTTTATGTCGCGATTGGCCAGAAAGCCTCGTCGATCAAAAACGTGGTGCGTGCGCTCGAGCAAAACGGCGCCTTGGAATACACCATCGTTGTCGCCGCTTCCGCTTCAGAATCCGCCGCGATGCAGTTCATCAGCGCCTACTCGGGCTGCACGATGGGCGAGTACTTCCGTGATCGTGGCGAAGATGCCCTGATCATTTACGACGATCTGTCCAAGCAAGCTGTGGCCTATCGCCAAGTGTCCTTGTTGCTGCGCCGTCCTCCCGGCCGCGAAGCTTATCCTGGCGACGTGTTCTATCTGCATAGCCGTCTGCTCGAGCGTGCAGCCCGCGTGAATGCCGATTATGTTGAAGCCTTCACCAAAGGCGCTGTTAAAGGCAAAACCGGTTCGCTCACGGCCCTGCCCGTGATTGAAACGCAAGCGGGTGACGTGTCTGCCTTCGTGCCTACCAACGTGATTTCGATCACTGACGGGCAAATCTTCTTGGAAACCAGCCTGTTCAACGCGGGCATCCGCCCAGCTATTAACGCGGGTATCTCGGTGTCCCGTGTGGGTGGTGCAGCGCAGACCAAGTTGATCAAAGGTTTGTCTGGCGGTATCCGTACCGACCTCGCGCAGTACCGTGAATTGGCTGCTTTTGCGCAGTTCGCGTCTGATCTCGATGCGGCCACCAAGAAACAGCTCGATCGCGGCGCACGCGTGACTGAATTGCTCAAGCAAGCCCAATACAGCCCGCAGTCGGTGAGCGTAATGGCTTCCACCCTGTACGCCGTGAACAAAGGCTTCATGGACGATGTAGAGGTCAAGAAAATCTTGTCTTTTGAGTCTGGCATGCACGCCTACCTCAAAGACAAGCACGCTGCTCTCATGAGCAAACTCGACAGCGACAAAGCTTTCGACAAAGAAGGCAAGCTCGAAGGCGAGCTGAAGGATGCCATCGCAGCCTTCAAGAAAACCTTCGCGTAAATCTCATAGAAGGACAGCCACATGGCAGCCGGAAAAGAGATACGAGGCAAGATCAACTCGGTGCAAAACACCAAGAAGATCACTAAGGCCATGGAAATGGTGGCGGCCTCCAAAATGCGCAAAGCGCAGGAGCGCATGCGCTCGGCTCGGCCTTACAGCGACAAAATCCGCAACATCGCGGCTAACTTGTCTCAGGCCAACCCCGAGTACACGCCCGCTCTCATGCGCGCCAACGAATCGGCCAAAGGCGTAGGTTTCATCGTCGTCACAACAGACAAGGGCCTGTGTGGTGGCCTGAATACCAATGCGTTGCGCGCCGTGACCAACAAACTCCGCGAATGCCAAAGCGAAGGTCTGCAAACGCAAGCTGTGGCTATCGGCAACAAGGGCTTGGGTTTCATGAACCGCATTAGCGCCAAGGTTGTTGCACAAGCGACGCAACTCGGCGACACACCGCATCTGGACAAACTCATCGGCGCTGTGAAAGTGCAGATGGATGCGTTTGAAAAAGGCGAGCTCAAAGCCGTGTACCTCTGCTATACCAAGTTCATCAACACGATGAAACAAGAGCCGGTGGTTGAGCAGCTGTTGCCTTTGACTAGCGACAAGCTCCAAGCAGACAAGGGTTCGCATGGCTGGGATTACATCTATGAGCCTGATGCGCAGACCGTGATTGATGAATTGCTGACTCGCTATGTCGAGTCGCAAATCTATCAAGCTGTGGCTGAAAACATGGCCTCGGAGCAGTCTGCTCGCATGGTGGCGATGAAATCTGCCACCGACAATGCTGGCACGCTGATCGGTGAGCTCAAGCTCGTGTACAACAAGACGCGCCAAGCCGCGATCACGAAAGAACTTTCGGAGATCGTAGCGGGTGCCGCTGCGGTTTAAACTTTAGAAGGAGCAACAAAATGGCTCAAGGAACAATTGTTCAATGTATCGGCGCTGTGGTTGACGTGGAATTCCCACGCGACAAGATGCCACGTGTGTATGACGCACTCAAGATGGACGGCTCTGCGCTGACCCTCGAGGTGCAGCAGCTCTTGGGCGATGGCATCGTGCGCACAATTGCGCTCGGCTCGTCTGACGGCCTGCGCCGTGGCATGGTGGTGAGCAACACCAACAAAGCGATCACCGTGCCTGTGGGCAAAGCCACACTCGGCCGCATCATGGACGTGCTGGGCAATCCCATCGACGAGCGCGGCCCTGTGAGCATGGAGCAAAGTGCCGCGATCCACCGCGCTGCGCCCGCATATGACGAACTCTCCCCATCGCAAGACCTCTTGGAAACCGGCATCAAGGTGATTGACCTGATTTGCCCGTTCGCAAAAGGCGGTAAGGTGGGCCTGTTTGGCGGCGCTGGCGTGGGCAAGACCGTGAACATGATGGAACTGATCAACAACATCGCCAAGGCGCACAGCGGCTTGTCCGTGTTCGCAGGTGTGGGTGAGCGTACCCGTGAGGGCAACGACTTCTACCACGAGATGGCTGATTCCAAAGTGGTTCGCTTGGACAATTTGGCCGAATCCAAAGTGGCCATGGTCTATGGCCAGATGAACGAGCCTCCTGGCAACCGTCTGCGCGTGGCGCTGACGGGCTTGACGATCGCTGAATCCTTCCGTGACGAAGGCAAAGATGTTCTCTTCTTCGTGGACAACATCTACCGCTACACCTTGGCCGGCACGGAAGTGTCCGCCCTTTTGGGTCGTATGCCTTCTGCTGTGGGCTACCAGCCCACGCTGGCCGAAGAGATGGGCCGCTTGCAAGAGCGCATCACGTCCACGAAGGTTGGCTCGATCACGTCCATTCAAGCCGTGTACGTACCTGCTGACGACTTGACCGACCCATCGCCTGCGACGACCTTCGCACACTTGGACGCGACGGTTGTGCTCTCGCGCGATATCGCTGCGCTCGGTATTTATCCTGCTGTGGATCCACTGGATTCCACCAGCCGCCAGATCGATCCTAACGTCGTCGGCGAAGACCATTACAACACCACGCGCGCCGTGCAATCCGTGCTCCAGCGCTACAAAGAATTGCGCGACATCATCGCCATTCTGGGTATGGATGAGTTGGCTCCTGAAGACAAACTGGCCGTGGCTCGCGCCCGCAAAATCCAACGTTTCTTGTCCCAGCCCTTCCACGTGGCCGAAGTGTTCACGGGCTCGCCCGGTAAATACGTCTCGCTCGCCGAGACGATTCGCGGCTTCAAGATGATTGTGGCTGGCGAGTGCGATCACATGCCTGAGCAGGCCTTCTACATGGTCGGCACGATTGACGAGGCCCAAGAGAAAGCCAAGAAATTGGCTGCCGCCTAAAGGATTGCCATGAGCACCATTCATGTCGATGTGGTCAGCGCCGAGCAATCCATCTTCTCGGGCGAGGCCAAATTTGTGGCTTTGCCTGGCGAAGCAGGCGAGCTGGGTATCTACCCACGCCACACGCCACTGATCACCCGCATCAAAGCTGGCTCAGTGCGCATTGAGAAAGCCGATGGCGGCGAAGAATTCGTCTTCGTGGCCGGTGGCATTCTCGAAGTGCAGCCCAACTGCGTGACCGTGCTCTCAGACACCGCCATCCGTGGCGGCGATCTCGATGAGCAAAAGGCCAACGAAGCCAAAGCCGCAGCCGCCGAAGCCCTCAAAAACGCCAAGAGCGAAATTGATGTGGCCAAAGCCCAAAGCGAGTTGGCCGTAATGGCTGCGCAAATTGCCGCGCTGCGCAAATTCCGTCAGAAAAAATGATCGCTTCGCCGATCACAAAAAGCCACTGAATTTTCAGTGGCTTTTTTATGCGTTCAAGCTCGCTTCTCCTTGAGGTATTTTTCGACCCGCGAGGCCTTGATCTACAGCACGATAACCATCGCCAGCAATCATGATGAATTTGCGTGTGTTGAAGCATAACTCTACGCTGAGCGCTACGCCAATTGACTCCATTTTTAAATCATTCCGCTACGTTTTTGCGACTCCTACCCGTGCGATTACCGCGTCTTCATCATCGCGTCTACTTCAGAAATGGGTGAGAAATGGAATAAGGTCAACTCGTCCTAAAATGTGTCATGCACACTAATCTGGGCGAACTCCATACGATTTCAGAGAAAGACGCGGCCCGCTTGCTGGCCACGGAATCTACGGTAGGCTCGTTGGATCTCAATTCGGCGCTGCGTGTCGTTCGCTACATGAAGCCCAAGCGGATCAAAGCGGGCGCGGCGCTGATCCGTGAGGGTGAAAAGTCTGGCAATGATTTTTTCATGCTGATTTTATCGGGCGATGTGCGCGTGGAAAGCCGTGCCCAAGGTCTTGCCGAACCTGTCGTGATCACCGTGCTCGGGGCAGGGGATTTGATTGGTGAGTTCGGCTTGATCAATGACACTCCACGCTCCGCCACCTGCATCGCTTCTACAGAATTGGCGGTTGCGGTGATGACGCGCACGTCGATGAACAAGCTGCTGAAGGAAGATTCGGAAGTGGCTGCGAGGTTTTTGTTGGCACTGTCCAGCCGCTTGGCTAATCGGTTGATCGAGACGACCAACAAGCTCAAGTTGTTTGTGCAGCTCAATGCCGTGCTACAACATGAAGTGTATCTGCTCATGGATGCACAAGAACCCAAAACCCAGCCCATGCCCCGCAGCGAATTGCCCACCGAGCCCATGGGATTGGCCACACAACCCGCTGATTTGACCGATGCCTTCGTGGCCGAGCGGATGGCGCAATCCAAAGCCAGAAATCAGCGGCCATTTTGAGCCTTAGCCGCATGAGCACACGCATTCCCCCTATTCAATGCCTGCTCACCTTTGAAGCGCTGGCCCGCCTGCGTAGCGTCACGCAAGCGGCGGAAGAGCAATGCGTCACACCGAGTGCAGTGAGCCATCGGGTGCGGCAGTTGGAGGAGCTCCTGGGAGCGAAACTTTTTGGGCGGGCGGATTTTTCGCTCACCACTGAAGGCAGCGAGTATCTGGCGCATGTGCGTGAAGGACTTCAATCTCTGCAAAAATTCCCGAGCAGTGAGGCGGTGCAGGGCAAGCGCAAGCTGCGCGTGGCTGTGACGCCCACATTTGCGCGCTCTATCCTGATGCCGCGCCTGAAATCATTCACGGACGCCTATGCAGAGATCGATCTCACATTGCAAGTGAGCATTCCACTCTTGGACGTCGTGGCCGAAGATGCGGATTTGACGGTTCGTTTTGGCACCGGGCGCTATGCCGACGTGGAGCATGTGTGCTTGTTCAAAGACAAAGTGACTCCGCTGGCCTCGCCCGCTTACATCCGAGAGCACGGCCCTTTTGAATCGGCGCAAGATTTGGTGAAAGCCAAGCTGCTGAGAAGTCCGCTAGAGCCTTGGCGCACTTGGTTTGCCGCTCATCAACAAGACTGGCCCGAGCCGCTCGATGGATCGAGCTTCAACGATATTGGTCTCATGTGTGATGCCGCTGCAGCGGGAATGGGCGTGGCACTCGTTCGCCTCAAACTCGGCGCGCCATGGCTGGCCAGTGGACAATTGGAACGCCTGTTTGATGTTGATATTCCTAGCCCGCATGCGCATTACCTGTGCTGGCGCACGGGATCGCTCGACCGCTGGGAAGTGGCAGCGTTTGCGGAGTGGCTCAAGAAGGCCTGCGTGGCTTGATTCTTTGGCTCATTTTGAAGCCAGAGCAGTAGTTCGCAGGCATAGAATCAACACAGTCTGCTACTATTTTTATAGTAGTTGGCGGTCTGAAAAAGTCGCATGAGCGAATTTCATGCATGCACCACAAAAAATCTCAATCGATGAATGCCGCATTGCAGCCACAATGAAGTTATGAAAATAACAGCTCTGAATGTTCAGTCGGTACTCGTACCTCTGCCTGAGCCGCATCGTACAGCGTCCGGCGTGGTGGCTGCATCCCCTCTCCTTTTGCTGACGATAGAGACTGACGCTGGCGTCCAAGGGCAGAGTATGCTGTTCACCTACATGCCTACGGCACTCAAGCCCACGGCTGAATTACTGCGTGGGATGGAGGCATTGATTGTGGGGCAGCCGCTCGCGCCTGCTGCGCTTTGGCAGAACCTGCATGCGCGCTTTCGTTTGCTCGGCACGCAGGGCTTGGTGGGCATGGCGCTCGCTGGGATCGATATGGCGATGTGGGATGCTGTGGCACATGCGCAGAAGTTGCCACTCTATGCGTTGCTCGCCGCGCAGGCCACGCCGATTTCAGCTTACGGCGCGGTGGGTTACGACGGTGTGGAAGGTTCTGCCAAGGTGGCCGAGAGCTGGGCGAAGAAAGGATTCAAAGGCGTGAAAGCCAAGATCGGCTATCCCACACTCTCAGAAGATATCTCTACTATTCGCGCCATGCGCTCAGCCGTAGGTGCGGATGTGGCCATCATGGTGGATTACAACCAATCCCTCTCGCCCACCGAGGCGGCGCAGCGCTTGCACGCGCTGGATGATGAGGGCTTGGCATGGATTGAAGAGCCGGTGCTGGCGCATGATTACGCAGCCTTGGTTAAACTCTCGCAGACGATGCGCACGCCTTTGCAAGCCGGGGAAAACTGGTGGGGGCCGCTGGATTTCAGGCATGCGTTCAATGCAGGTGTGCGTTCGCTCGTGATGCCCGATGTGATGAAGTGCGGCGGCGTGACCGGCTGGCAGCAAATTGCAAGCATGGCCAGTGTGTATGGCGTGCCTTGCTCGAATCACCTCTGGCCCGAGATCAGTGCACATTTGCTTTGCGCTACGCCAACAGCGCATTGGCTGGAATATGCAGATTGGTGGAATCCGATTTTGCAAGAGCCATTGCGTATCGAGCAGGGCATGGCAATTTTGAGCGATGCGCCTGGCAGCGGCGTCCGCTTTGATCAAGCAGCCGTCAAGAAGTACACTGTGTGAAACGAGTTAAGCGATGAACGCCCCCGTCAACCCCCAAATGCTGCAAAAAGCAGAGCGCCTTGCGCAGATTCTGCCAGCGATGAAAGCCGTGTTGCCAGCGCACGCGATTTTGTATGCGAATGAAGACATCACACCCTATGAATGCGATGGCCTAACGGCGTATCGCCAGAGACCACTGTGTGTGGTGTTGCCTGAGACGTATGAGCAGGTTGCTGCTGTGCTCAGGGCGTGCCATGATAGCCAAGTGCCCGTCGTCGCGCGCGGCGCGGGCACGG
>JBJTSL010000480.1:0-4977 GCA_046076625.1 Allobrachymonas sp. | reverse complement strand
GGCCAGTTTCGCTTGCAATAAATCAGACAACTGGGAGGGCTCGGTCAAATGAAGGGTTTGCCAGCCTTCTTTGTGGGCTGCGGCTATGTTGGCAGCGTGATCGTCGATGAAGAGAATGGGCTGGCCTTGTAGCCCGTACATCGCTTGCAATTTGCGGAAGATGTCAGGCTGCGGCTTGATCAGGCCATGATCGCCGGAGAAGATGCCGCCTTGGAAACAACGCATCCACGGGTGGCGCTCAAGGCCACGCGCATACGGAGCGGGCATGTTGGAGAGGAAATAGAGTGGGTGCTTTTTTTCCTCATGCAAGCTCTGCAGCACTTGTACTGAGGATGCTATCGGCGTGATGTGATCCGCAATATCGTTCACCATACCTTGCATGGCTTGGAGGGAGAGCGACAACCGGCTGGCACTGAGTTGCGTGACTTTTTCTGCGCTGATGAGGCCCGCATCAAATTCCAACCAGTCCGGATGACCAAAGAGTTGGCTCACCAAGCCAGCTGCAGCCTCGGGCGATTGTGTTCTGCTCGGGAAATGCTTTCTCACCACCTCCAGTGGCCGCCAGTTGACGAGCACGGCGCCGAAATCGAAGACGATGTTCATTGCAATTTTGCAATCAAAGCAGCTGTGGAAGCATCCACACCTTGCACATTGCCGGAAAGCAAACGCGCCTCCACATCTTTGGCGAGGACCTTGCCCAACTCCACGCCAAATTGGTCGAAGCTGTTGATGCCCCAGATGGCGCCGCTAACGAAAACGCGATGCTCGTACATCGCAATCAATGCGCCCAAGGAGGCGGGCGTCAGTGCCTCCAGTACGAAGAAGGTGCTGGGGCGGTTGCCAGGGAAGTGGCGATGGCCGTCGTCACTCACCTTGCCTTGCAAAAAGGCCTGCGCCTGAGCCACCGCATTGGCCAGCAACTTGGTGTGATGATCTTGCATGGGATGCGCAGCGCATTTGACAGCGATGAACTCCACGGGAATTACCTCCGTGCCTTGATGCAGCATCTGAAAGAACGCATGCTGGCCGTTCGTGCCCGGCTCGCCCCATACCACTGGGCTGGTGTGAAAAGGCAGGGCTTGGCCGCTCTTGCCAACGCGCTTGCCATTGCTTTCCATCTCCAACTGCTGCAAGTAAGCTGGAAAGCGGCGCAGCGCCGAGTGATAGGGTGCAACGCAGCGACTGGTGAAGCCGTGGAAATTGCGATACCAAACATCGAGCAGGCCGAGGCGCACGGGGAGGTTGCGCTCCAGCGGCGCATTGGCGAAATGCGCATCCATGTCGGCGGCTCCTTGCAGGAATTGCCGAAAATTCTCCGCGCCAACAGAGATCGCAAGTGGCAAACCAATGGCTGACCACAAGCTGTAGCGGCCACCCACCCAATCCCAAAAACCGAACGTGGTGGTGATACCGAATTCGTTGGCAGCTTTCACATTCGTGGTCAACGCTGCGAAATGCCGCGCCGTATCCGTGCCGCCCTGCGCGGTGAACCACGCTTTGGCGGACTGCGCATTGGTCATCGTCTCGATCGTGGTGGAGGTTTTGGAGGCGATGAGAAAGAGTGTGTTGTTAGCGTTCAGGTGCTTGAGCGTCGCGGCGAGTTCGTGGCCATCGATGTTGGAGACGAAGTGAAAACGCTTCTTGTGTGTCACGAATTCGTCCAAAGCGAGCGTGGCCATCGCTGGGCCAAGATCTGAGCCGCCGATACCGATATTGACAATATCGGTGATGTCATCGTCTGCGCGGATGGTTTCCGCGTAAGCCAGCATCGCAGCAAGTACGGCGTGCACCGCCTGAAGCTTGTCGGCGTTCACTCCTGAATTAATAGCATTCTGCGAAGATTCTATGCCGGCGATATGCTGCTTTTGCCTTAAAAGCGTGTGCAAAACAGCTCTTTTCTCCGTGTTGTTGATCGCTTCGCCAGAGAGCATGGCATCGCGCTGCGCTTCCAAGCCGCACTCGCGGGCGAGCTGCATGAGCAGCGCTTCGGTTGCGGCATCAAAACGGTTTTTCGATAGATCAGCAAAGAAGTGTGGGGCACTTTGGCTGAGTGCATCAACGCGGCCCGGGTCTTGCGCCAAGGCAACTCGTGCATCTAAGCTGTCGCCGTGCGCAGCAAAATGCTCGCCAAGCCGCTTCCACGCAGCAGTTTGATCGCAGCGCAGCATGATCAGGCTGCCTTGATCAAGGCTTCAAGCTTGAGCGCATCAGCGGCGAATGCACGAATGCCTTCGGCCAATTTTTCTGTGCCCATCGCGTCTTCGTTCAATGCAAAACGGAAGGCCGCTTCGTTGTAACTCATCGCAGGCACTTCTGAATTCATAGCGCTCTGCACAGACAGTACGCCGGCGAGTGGCTGATTGGAGTCTGATAATTGCTGCAAAAGCTCCGGGCTGATCGTCAGCAAATCGCAGCCTGCCAGAGCGGTGATCTGGCCGATATTGCGGAAGCTCGCCCCCATCACTTCGGTTTTGATGTCGTTCTTTTTGTAGTAGTTGTAAATGCGAGTGACGGATTTCACGCCGGGGTCGTTGCTCAAAGCGTTATCTGCTTCAACCCATGCAGCACCAGCAGTTTTTTTGTACCAGTCGTAGATGCGGCCCACGAAGGGGCTGATGAGTTGCACTTTCGCTTCACCGCAAGCCACGGCTTGGCAGAAGGCAAACAGCAGCGTGAGATTGCAATGAATACCCGCTTTTTCGAGTTCGGCAGCGGCCTGAATGCCCTCCCATGTGGAGGCGAGTTTGATCAAAATGCGTTCTTGCGGAATGCCCGCTGCTGCAGCCATCGCGATGATGCGCTTAGCTCGCGTCACGTTGGCCGCTTGATCGAACGACAGCCGCGCATCCACTTCCATCGACACACGGCCGGGAATGATGCTCACAATCTCTTGGCCAAAGCGCACCACGAGCCGATCAATCAATTCATCCATCGACGCTAGGGGGTTCGCCGCTTTGACTTGTGCGATGAGCGGCGCATATTCTGGCTTTTGCACCGCTTTCAAAATCAGCGAAGGATTGGTTGTGGCGTCTTGCGGCTGAAATTGCGCCAGCTGCTTGAAATCGCCGGTATCGGCGACCACGGTGGTGAATTGTTTGAGAGCATCGAGTTGGTTCATGCGCCAATTATCCTGCCTCAAGCCAAGCCCGGGGTTACGAGGCTGCAACAACTGACACGCCATGCGAACTGAGAGAAAGCGACAAGTCCGACCCCACGGCAAGCACATTCACCAAATCTGGCGACACCACAAAGATCGCCCCCAATTCGCTTTCAAACGTGTATTCATAGAAACTGCCGAGATAGGCACTTTTTGCCAGCTTGGCAGCAAGCCCTGCACCCGGCACGCCAATATGCCAAGCCTCCGGGCGTACCGCCACTTTCACCTTACCTGCGGCCACCGGCTTTTTCGGCGTGAAACGCAGCGGCCCCAGATGAATCTGGCCGCTGGGATTGGAATCTCCGGGAAAAAGCATGGCCTCACCCATGAAGCCGGCCACGAATTCTGAATTAGGAAATTCATAGAGTTCTTGGGGCGTGCCACGCTGGGCGATGACGCCATGATCCATCACGATGATTTGATCGCTCACCGCCAATGCTTCGCTCTGGTCATGCGTCACGTAGGCCACGGTGAGCCCCAAGCGCTGCTGAATTGCGCGGATTTCTTCGCGCATTTCGCGGCGCAGGCGCGCATCCAGATTCGACAAAGGCTCATCAAACAGCAGAACCGCAGGCTCGAGTACAAGCGCACGGGCCAGCGCCACACGCTGCTGCTGCCCGCCCGACAGCTCGCTGGGCAAGCGCGTGTCAAAGCCCACTAAACCAACATTCTTCAAGGTATCGCTTGCCCGCTGACGCGCTAGCTCCTTTTCAATGCCCGACATCTTCAGACCATACACCACATTCTCGATCACATCCATGTGCGGGAACAGCGCATAGCTTTGAAACATCATGCTCACATTGCGTTCAGCGGGACCCAGCGTGGTCACATCCTTGCCGGCAATCGTGATCTGGCCGGAGGTGGGCATTTCCAGGCCCGCGATCATGCGCAGCGTAGTGGTCTTGCCGCAGCCTGAGGGCCCAAGGATCGTGGTCAAACTGCCTTGTGGAATATCAAAGCTGATGCCCTTGACGGCCATGGGGGCGCTCGGGTCGGTGCCATAGCGCTTGGTGATGTTTTTGAATTCGACGGTCATGCTTTTCTTTCAGTGTGCAGCAGCGACTTGAACGCTTCCTTTGCGGCGACCTAGCTTGCGCTCGCCGACGAGCAGTTGAATCGCTGCAGTGGCCAAGCTCATGAGGATGATGAGCACCGTGCAATAGGCGAGCGCCACACCATAGTCGCCATTGCCCACGCGGCCGATGATGTAGGTGGTGGCAAGTTCGTTCTCCGCCGTCACCAAGAAAATCACTGCACTTACCGTGGTCATGGAGCGTACGAAGCTGTACACCAGCGCTGCAACGAGCGCGGGCTTGAGCAGCGGCAGCACCACCTTAAACAGCGTCTGCATACTCGATGCACGCAGCATGAGAGATGCTTCATCCAGCGATTTATCGAGCTGTTTGAACGCCGCCGTACCTGCGCGCACGCCTACAGGCAAATTGCGGAACATAAAGCAAAGGATGATGATCAGTCCTGTGCCCGTAAGCTCCACAGGCGGCACATTGAAGGCCAAGATGTAGCTGACGCCGAGCACCGTACCCGGAATCGCAAAGGCGAGCAGCGCAGCAAATTCAAATGCGCCTTGGCCTTTGAATTCTGTGCGGGCAAGCAGATAGGCAATCAGCAAGCCCACAGCGGCTGTCATGGGTGCGGAGATGCCTGCGAGTTTGATCGTGGTGAAGAGAGAATTCCAAGCAGTGCCTGCCCAGACGAGGCCGAATTCGCCCCGTTGGAGATCGAAGGCGGTTTTGAAGTGTGCGAGTGTGGGCGTGTAGTCGCGTCCCCAGGTCTGCACAAAGCCGCCAATGAAAGCGAAG
>JBJTSL010000479.1:0-3742 GCA_046076625.1 Allobrachymonas sp. | reverse complement strand
TGCGAATTTGACGGCGTGGGCGACGACTTCGTGTGCGTCTCGGAAGGGGAGGCCTTTTTTCACCAAGTAATCGGCGAGATAGGTGGCTGTGGCGCACCCGCGCAGTGCGGCGCGTTGCATCGCTTCGGGGTTGACGGTGATGCCGCCTTGGCGTGACCCGTCTTCGGCGGGTTGGCCACCCATCATTTCGGCGAAGATGCGCAGCGTGTCTTTGAGCGTGTCCACCGTGTCAAACAGCGGTTCTTTGTCTTCTTGGTTGTCTTTGTTGTAGGCTAAGGGCTGGCCTTTCATGAGCGTGATCAAGCCCATGAGATGGCCGACGACACGACCTGTTTTGCCGCGCGCAAGCTCGGGCACATCCGGGTTTTTTTTCTGCGGCATGATCGAGCTGCCGGTGGTGAAGCGATCGGCGATCTTGATGAAGGCGAAGTTTTGGCTCATCCAGATAACGAGCTCTTCACTCAAGCGGCTGATATGCATCATGATGATGGAGGCCGCAGCGGTGAACTCAATGGCGAAATCGCGGTCGCTCACGGCATCCAAGCTGTTTTGGCAGATGCCTTCCATGCTCAGCGTTCTGGCCACGCGCTCGCGGTCAAGCGGGTAAGTTGTGCCCGCGAGTGCGGCGCTGCCCAGCGGCAATTGGTTCACGCGTTTGCGCACATCTTGCAAACGCGCCGCATCACGCGCAAACATCTCGACATAGGCGAGCATGTGATGCCCAAAGCTCACGGGCTGCGCGACCTGCAGATGCGTGAAGCCGGGCAGGATCACATCCACATTGTTTTCTGCTACCGAAAGCAGCGAGCGCTGCAATTCTTCGAGCAAACCAGCAATCGCATCAATCTCGCCGCGCAGCCACAGGCGCACATCGGTGGCGACTTGATCATTGCGGCTTCGGCCCGTGTGCAATCGCTTGCCAGCATCGCCGACGAGTTGTGTCAGGCGTGCTTCGATGTTGAGATGCACGTCTTCCAGATCGAGTTTCCATTCAAACGCACCGCTCTCAATTTCAGAGCGTACTACGCCCATGCCATGCCGGATAGCAGCATGATCTGCTTCAGAGATGATGCCTTGCGCGGCGAGCATTTCGGCATGCGCGAGCGAGCCGGTGATATCGGCTTCCCACAAGCGCTTGTCGAAAAACACACTGGCGGTGTAGCGCTTGACGAGATCGCTCATCGGCTCAGAGAACAGCGCCGACCAGGCTTCAGATTTTTTGTCGAGTTGATTCATAAAAGTTCAAGGCGTGTAGCCGAGCATGCGGTCTGCCAGCGTGGAAAGATGCTCGGGCAGGGGATACATGTGCTGGTATTGTTTGACTTGTTTGCCAATCAGGCGTACGCGGTCTTGGTAGCTCAAAATGCCGCGCGGCTGCAGGAGCGGCTGGTTCCAAGCGGGGATATCGGTGCGTTGGAATTCAAAAGCGCAACTCATGCGGGGCGTGTTGCCAGCGCGCGGGCTGGCGTGTGAGCCCCAATGCAGCACAGCTTGGTTCCAGATGAAAAAGTCACCGGGTTGCGCGGGCAGGGCGCGCACATCGGGGTATTGGAATTTCCAATCCTTGTCTTGCGGTGTGCCATAGGTCGGGTCGCGGTCGGCGGGCACGATGTACATGCAGCCATTCAAAGTGGTGGCTTGGGTGAGTGGAATCCAAGCGGTGACGCTGGTGGGTGAGCCGTCGGCAGCCAAAGCTTTGTAACCCTTGTCACGGTGTGGCCGCCAGCCAGATTCCGCTTTGGTGGGGTCCACATGCCAAGCCCAGAAATCGGGCAACATCGCGTAGTTTGGCCCAAGCAGGCCGGAAATGACAGGGTGCAGTTGATGCGCCAGCATCCACATTTCGTCGTACATGAAGGCAAACACGGGCAGCAGGCCAGCAGAGTTCAGCCTTGAGATCACATCCGTCACAGCGGCATAGGGCGTGTTCCATTGCGTGAGGTTGCCTTGGAAATAGCCCTCATGGCGCACCAAGCCTTGTATGGCCTGCAAAACCTCGCCTTCAATGGCTGGCATCGGGGCTTGTGTGTAATTGCTGGATTGGATATGCAGTTGCGGGGCGAATTGCTGCCAAAAATTGCCTTGAAGGAGCGTGTCAACGCTCAAAGCGGATTGCGGAGTGGGGATGAGGGCTGGCATACTGGGAGACAATGAATTTCTTGATTTTATTCGCCTTCCCTTTTTGCCTGCGCTTGGCGCTTCTGCGGAGAGCCTAAAGCCGTGGAAACCCGCTTTGGCACATCGCAGTTGGATACGCTATCCACCCAGCCGCTGCAGCGCGCTCGGCGCATGGGTATGGATGCCACGCCGCCGTTGACCTTGCAGCCTGCACCAGAAATTTTCCTGTTTGATGCCTGCCATGTGGGCGTGATCTTGCGCGCTGTGCTGGCAGTGCAGGGTATGGTGGCGATGGGGGTGATGTTTGTGGCCAATGATTTGTGGGATTGGCTCAGGCAGTCAGCGATCGTGACCGGTGGTGCTCTGCCTGCGACGCTGCTTTGGCTGGTGGTGGCTTGCGGGCTGAAAAAGCCTTTGCATCGCTTGCCGCTGCGTGGGCAATGGGGCGCGGGCATGGCGCTGGGGGCTTTGGCTGGATTGTATGGCTGCGGTGTTTTGGCGTATGTGGGCTTTGTGCATGCCGCGCCTTGGGTGGCCAGCGCGATTGCGGGCATGCTGCTAGCGGCGGCTCTGGTGGCGGTGCTGCAGTGGCGTGTCGAGCAGCGCCGCCCTGCGAGTGCAGCGGCGCGGCTCACTGAGCTGCAATCACGCATTCGTCCGCATTTTTTGTTCAACACGCTCAACAGCGCGATTGCACTCGTGCGCGAAGAGCCCGCGCGTGCGGAGCAGATGCTGGAAGATTTGAGTGAGCTGTTTCGTAGCGCGTTGGTCGATCAAGGCGATGCGGTGACTCTTCAACAGGAAATAGAGCTCGCCCAACGCTATGTGGCCATTGAAGAAGTACGCTTTGGATCGCGCCTGCGCGCCAGTTGGGCGATTGATCCGGCCACCTTGCATGCCAAGCTGCCTCCGCTGCTGCTCCAGCCCTTGGTGGAAAATGCCGTGAAGCACGGCGTAGAACCCAGCGCGCTGGGAGCGGATGTGAAGGTGAGCACGCAGCGGCGTGGCAGCACGATTGTGATCAAGATCACCAACACCGCGCCAGCCGGCCAAGGCCAAGCGGGGCACGGCGTGGCGCTCAATAATGTGCAGGAGCGGCTGCGTTTGCTGCATGATGTGCAGGCGAGCTTCCGCTGCACTTGGGTCAATGGGATTTATCAGGTCCGTATGGAGATACCAGCATGAGCCCGAATATCCTGAATGTGATGGTGGTGGACGATGAGCTGCTGGCACGCAGCCGCCTCAAAACCTTGCTGGCCGATTGCCCGGAGCCGCCCTGCCTGCTGGCCGCCGAGGCTGCCGATGCGATGGAGGCCATGGCCAAACTGCGCAGCACGCCGGCTGATGTGGTGCTGCTGGACATCCACATGCCCGGCGCGGACGGCCTGCAACTGGCGCGGGAGCTGCGCAGCATCCGCCCCGAGCTGGCGATCATTTTTGTTACCGCACATGCCGAGCACGCGGTCGAAGCCTTTGAGTTGGACGTGACGGACTATCTCACCAAGCCCGTACGCGCCGAACGCTTGCACAAGGCACTCCTCAAAGCGCTACAAAAAAAGGAGCAATTTGCGCAGATTTCAAGCCGGACAGCAGCCGATTCGGTTCCAAAATTCATCCTGATCCA
>JBJTSL010000478.1:0-2770 GCA_046076625.1 Allobrachymonas sp. | reverse complement strand
GTCTGCCACTTGGACGACAAAACCGCCGCCGATGCGCTGCGCCGCATCCGTGGGGTGGATGACAAGCATCACCTCACCCTGCTGTGTCGCGATTTGAAAGAATTAGCCACCTATGCGCGGGTCGACAACAGCCAATTTCGCCTCATCAAAGCCGGTACACCAGGGCCATTCACCTTTGTTTTGCAAGCCACCAAAGAAGTACCGCGCCGCCTCTCGCACCCCAAGCGCTTGACGATTGGCCTGCGCGTGCCCGATCATCCGGTATTGAAAAGCTTGCTGGAGCTGCATGGCGAGCCTTTGTTGGCCACCACGTTGATTCCACCCGGCGAAAGCGAGCCGCTGCACGACGCACATGAGATTCGCGCGCTGTATGAAAAGCAGATTGCCTGCATAGTGGATGCAGGCGCTTGCGCAAGTGAGCCCACCACGGTGGTGGATTTGAGCGGCGATGAGCCGCAGGTGGTGAGGATGGGGCGGGGCGAGCCTGCTTTGTTGGGCTTATGAATGACATTCAAGCAAGCCGGGTGATGCGGATGCGACTGCGTGTGGAAGATTTCCGCGCAGATTGACTGCGCATTTAGCAACTGTCAGCGCCGCAACTGCGGCACTTGAGGAGCAAACGGATTGACGGGCCTTGCAGGAGTCAGTGTCGGATCAGGATCAATGCTCACGCGCAGCTTGAACTCCACACTCAGCCCTGGATCGAGCTGCTCGACGCGCCAGACCACGCGCGCTCGGTCTTTGTCTTTGCCGCTCTTGGCTTGCCCGCTGGCCATCATGAGCTTGCCATTCGCAGGCTGTACGCTGCCTTCCCACAGCGTCGTGCCCCAAGGAATGGGAATCGCAAAATCCACGTTCAGCAAACGCCGCTGCGACACATTGCGGTGCTGCGCCACATACTCGATCACATCGCCGGGGCTGGCATTGCTTGCAGCCTCCAACTCCTCTCGGCCGTCTTTGTTGAAATGAACCTTGTAGGCCTTGAACTGGGTTTGAATCGGCGAAGCGCCCGCTTTGGCGTTCGACGCTTGAGCTGGCGCACTGGCTGGCCGGGCAGATGACGATGACGCGGCAGACTGCGCGAACGCGGCACTGCTGAAAAGCGTTGCCATGCTCCAAACCGCCAGCCATGCAGTGCTTTTCATCAGGCCTGCCCTACTCCATCCGAACGACACCGGTGGGCTTGAAGCCCAGGTCTGCGGCTTTGCCTTTGCGCGCTCGCGCAGCGCGGGCGTTGTTGAGGCTGCGGATTTCCAAGGTTTCTTCACGCTCTTTGCCACCGCGCCCGATGCCAAAGATTTTGATGCTGCGGCTGTAGGCGGCAGCACCAGCCAGGCTGTCTTTGGCATCCAGATCAATCAGCATCAAACCACGCCCGCCGCCGGCCATGGCTTTGAGTTCTGAGAGTTCAAAGGTCAGGATGCGGCCAACGCTGGAGGCGCAGGCCACATGCGTAGCTACTACTGTTTTAATAGCACCCTGCGCAGATTCCATGCCGGCAGGTGGCTGATTTCGTATCAAAATCTCAATTGGAGAGGGTTTGCAAACGGTCTCGCCTGTTTGCACGGTAACGAAAGCCTTGCCAGCCTTCTGGCGCGAAATCATGTGCTCCACACTGGCGATGAAGCCATAGCCGCCACTGCTGGACAGCAGCACTTGCGCATTCGCCGCACCCGCGAAGTAGTGCAGAAGTTGTGTGCCAGATTCCAGCTCAATCAAGGTCGTCACAGGCTGACCATCGCCGCGCGCGCCCGGCAAGCTGGCAACTGGCACGCTGTACACCCGGCCATTGCTGCCAAAGGCGAGCAAGGTGTCCACCGTACGGCATTCAAAGGTGTCGTAGAGGCCATCACCTGCTTTGAACGCGAAGCTGGCAGCCTCGTGCCCATGCCCAGTGCGGGCGCGCACCCAGCCTTTGGCGGAGACCACCACGGTGACCGGCTCATCCACCACTTTGATCTCTGCCACCGCTTTTTTCTCGGCTTGGATCAGGGTGCGGCGCGGGTCTTTGGCTGGGTCGCCAAACTGCTTGGCATCGCTCTCAATTTCCTTGACCATCAAGCGACGCAGGGCGGCGGGGGAGTTGATGATGTCTTCGAGCTTTTTTTGCTCATCGCGCAAATCTTTCAGCTCTTGCTCGATCTTGATGGCCTCTAATCTGGCCAACTGGCGCAGTCGGATTTCCAGGATGTCTTCCGCTTGGCGGTCAGAGAGCTTGAAGCGTGCAATCAACGCGGCTTTTGGCTCCTCGCTCTGGCGAATGATGGCAATCACCTCGTCAATGTTGAGCAAGATGAGCTGGCGGCCTTCCAAAATATGGATGCGCTCCAGCACTTTGTCCAAGCGATGCCGTGAACGCCGCTCAATCGTCGTGGTTCGGAATTCGATCCATTCACTGAGCAGCTCGCGCAGCGTCTTTTGCTTCGGAATGCCATCAAGGCCAATCGCGGTCAGGTTGATCGGGCAAGAAGTTTCCAGCGAGGTGTGTGCCAGCAGTGCGGTGATCAGCTCATGTTGCAGAGTCTTGCTCGTCTTGGGCTCCAACACGAGGCGCACGGGGGCATCCTTGTTGCTCTCATCGCGCGCCACATCCAACAGGGCAAGCATGCTGGCTTTGAGCTGCGTTTGCTCTTGGCTGAGCGCTTTCTTGCCGGTTTTGACCTTCGGATTGGTGATTTCTTCAATCTCTTCCAGCACCTTAGCCGTGCTCACGCCTTGGGGCAGCTCGGTCACGACAAGTTGCCACTGCCCACGCGCCATCTCTTCGATC
>JBJTSL010000477.1:0-7098 GCA_046076625.1 Allobrachymonas sp. | reverse complement strand
CCGGCGGACAGCCAATTTTCGTTGATAAAAAGCAGTTTTGAAGAAGAGTTCTCACCGATTTCCGACATGCGCGCCAGCGCTGCGTATCGGCGTATCCTGTTGGGCAGTTTGGTGGAGCGCTTTGCCAGCGAATTGCGTGGGGAAGGTTTGACGAATTTGCAAGATTGGGCGGAATTGGAAGAGGTGCTGGCATGAGCACGGGTCAATCGATTGCGCATGAAAGCGCCCGTGCGCAGGTGCAAGGTGCCGTGCAGTATGTGGACGATTTGCCTGAGCTACAGGGCACCTTGCATGCCGCGCCGGTGATGTCGCGCGTAGCGCATGGGCGAGTGAAGTCTCTGGATTTTTCTGAGGCATCGAAAATCCCCGGCGTACGCGGTTTCGTCACGGCTCTAGACATTCCAGGCGATCCGATTCTGGGAGCGTTTGCGCACGATGAACCGATCTTTGCCTCAAAGCTCGTGCAGCATGTGGGCAACGTGATGGCCATTGTGGTGGCTGAAGATGTGATGGCAGCGCGCCGAGCGGCACGCTTGGTCAAAGCCGATATCGAACCCCTGCCGGCGATTTTGAGTACACAGGAAGCGCTTGAGAAAAATCATTTTGTGCTACCCCCAGTTCATGTCGCTCGCGGTGATGCCGATGCAGCATTAAAGACAGCACCGCATCGCCTAACCGGCAGCTTTTCCGTGGGCGGGCAGGAGCACTTCTATTTGGAAGGCCAGATTGCGATTGCTCAGCCCCAAGAAATGGGCCAGTGGCTGATTCACAGCAGTACGCAGCACCCCGGCGAAGTGCAGCACTGGGTGGCGCATGCGCTGGGCATTGCGCTGCACGATGTGCGCGCGCAAACGCGTCGCATGGGGGGTGGATTCGGTGGCAAAGAAACGCAGGCCGGGCATCTGGCCGTGTGGTCTGCTTTGGCTGCACAGAAATTCGGCGCTGCGGTGAAACTCCGCTTTGACCGCGACGATGATTTCATGATCACCGGAAAGCGCCACCCCTTTGATTACGACTACGAGGTGGGCTTTGATGACTCAGGATTGTTGAAAGGCCTGAAAGTCCGCATGCGGGTGAACTGTGGCTTCAGCGCCGATCTGTCGGGCCCGGTGGCTGACCGCGCGATTTTTCATCTAGACAATGCCTACTTCCTGCCAGATGTGTCCGTCAGCTCCTACCGCTGCAAGACCCACACGCAAAGCCACACCGCTTACCGAGGCTTTGGTGGCCCGCAAGGCATGATGGCCATCGAAACGATCATGGGCGAGGTGGCGCGGTATCTGAAACTGGATGCGCTGGCTGTGCGCTCCAGAAATCTCTACGCACCCACAGGACAGACCACCCACTACGGCATGCCAGTGGAGGACAATATCCTCCACGATTTGCTCCCAAAATTAGAGCACTCTGCGCAGTATTCTCGACGGCGAAATGCCATTTTGGCTTGGAATTCCAGTCAACCAAACTTCAAACGGGGCATCGCCATCACACCCGTGAAATTCGGCATCAGCTTCACCGCCACCCTCTTCAACCAAGCCGGCGCGCTGGTGCATGTGTACACCGATGGCAGCGTGCAAATCAACCACGGCGGCACAGAAATGGGGCAAGGCCTGCATACCAAAGTCGCACAAATCGTGGCGCATGAACTGGGCATTACCGACGATCTCATCCGCGCCACGGCCAGCGACACCGGCAAAATCCCCAACGCCAGCGCCACCGCCGCCAGCGCAGGCACAGACCTCAATGGCCGCGCCGCGCAATTTGCGGCCAGAAACGTGCGTGACAAACTGGCCGCATTTGTCGGCGGCATCGACCACTGCGGTGCAGGCGCGGTCAGTTTCAAAGAGGGCCAAGTGATTTCCCCTCAACAGGCGCGCACCTGGCAAGAAGTGGTTGGCATGGCCTACGCCAACCGCATCCAACTCTGGAGCGACGGCTTCTACGCCACCCCCAAAATCCACTATGACAAAACCACGCTCTCTGGCCGCCCGTTTTACTATTTCGCCTATGGCGCGGCCTGCACGGAGGTGATCATCGACACCCGCACGGGTGAGAGCCGCATCCTGAAAGTGGACATCCTGCACGACGTGGGCCGCAGCATCAACCCAGCCATCGACATTGGCCAAATCGAAGGCGCTTTCGTGCAAGGCATGGGCTGGCTCACCACCGAGCAGCTCGTGTGGAACGACAAAGGGCATTTAAGCACTCATGCCCCCAGCACCTACAAAATCCCCGCCACCGGCTGCATTCCTGAGCATTTCAAGGTCTCCCTTTGGCACGAGCCCAACCGAGAAGACAACGTCTTCGGCAGCAAAGCCGTCGGCGAGCCGCCCTTCATGCTGGCCATCAGCGTATGGGAGGCGATGCGTGAGGCGGTAGCGGCATCTGGCGGCGATGTGTCGCTTCTGAACGCGCCTTGTACGGGGGAGAATGTGCTGCGGGCTGTTCGTTGCGGAATGTAGGCTTGTTCGCTTTTGCTTTGTTTCACGGGAGCCGCTTGTCTGCTCTTGCCGCTTCGCCTTCACGCTGGCCGCTCGCCTGCCCCGTGACGTGCCCGAAAAAGACGAGGCCTTGACTTGTCTCCACGCGACTCGCAAGCGACGATCTGCGATCTTTTGTAGCGTTCTGACCGTGGTTGGCCGCGCTCTCCGAGTCAAGACCTCGTCTTTTTCAGACCCATCACGGAGCGGTTAAAGATGGTTGGCGCTTTGTTTCTACTATTGAATTCATAGCACTCTACGCAGTAAATATGCCGGCGCAGTGCCAAAATTTCTTGAAAAAGCGATGCTCTGGCAGCCAGAACAAGCACGCCAACGCTCTCCATCCGCTGCGGGATGGGTCTGAAAAAACGGATGTCTTGACTCGGTGAGCGCGGCAAACCAACTCATGAACGCTTCACAAGTCAAGACAGCCGTTCTTTCGGGCACGTCCCGTAGCAGGTACAACAGAACGAGCGAAACGCGAAGCGAAACCCAAGAGAGCAAACCAAACTCAAGGCAGAGCAGAAAAAGTACGAAACGCCTCGCGCTCCCGCAGTACATCCCCCACCGTGATGCATTGCTGCCGCGCTGGGCCTTTGTACGTCAGCATGAAATTGCGATACGCATTGCTTTGGTACGGATCAGAAATCATGTAGCCCACACGCTCTCGGCAATCACCCGATGAGCAATCTTTCAAAGTCGCGCCATAGATCACGCGGCCATCGCGGGTGAGGCCGGGGAAGGCGCTGGCTTGCAGATCGAATCCTGCGCCGGTGGGCTTGCCTTCGAGCTCAAACGGGGCGATGTTGAAGGGCGTTTGCAGCTCGCGGCTGTACCAGAAAGCCTGTCCGTTGTACTCCCAAGCCATATTGGCGGCGCTGGCCGCGCCGTTAGGTTGAGAGACTGGAAAGCCAAAAATCGCCTTGCCACTGGAAAAATCAAAGCTTTGCCGCGCTTCGCAGGCTTTGCCATCCTGCCCAAAGCCGAAAATCCGCATGGTCTGCTTGCCCTGCACCGGCGTTTGCGGCAGCGCGGCAAACTCTTGACCGTCCACACTGATCATCGGCAGCGCATAGAGCGGGCCGTCCAGGGCCACACGCTCTTTGCAGTGGAACACCGGGCCCGAGTCAGCCGTGATGCGCTGGCGTTGCGCATCGACTTCGATCGTGCGCGAGACGAGTGCGCCTTCGCCCTGAGTCTGCGAATCGCCCGTGGCGTTCGGCCAGGATAGGGAGCGGATGCGGATATGGCCAGGCTTGGAGGATGGCAATTCAGCCGCAGCGGCGTAGAAGCCGTCCATGCCACCGCGAAACACGGGGCGGGGATGCGGCCGCGCTTGCCCGCTTTCCAACAACTGCCGATTGGCTAAGCTGGTCAGTGTTTGCGGAGCTTCTGTGCGCAAAACTCCGGCGATGCTTTGCAAGGTGTAGTGATCGCCATTCACATCCACCAAATAGCGCCAACTCCCCTGCACCGGAAAAGCCTCGTTGCGCAGCGGCGTGGGCAGCGCCCGCAGCACCCGCCCTTGCGCCGTCAGCTCAATCAAACTCACCTCGCCCAGCCGCGCGCCCGAGTAGCTGCGCAACACAAAGCGCCCATCGGGGCTCACGCGCTCATACGCGCCGAGCGCCACCGTGGTCTTGCCATAGGCATCGGTTTGCGTGCCGGCAATGCTTTGCGGCAGCTCGGAAAACTGGTGGGCAGGGATGCACTGCTGCAAGTCTTGCGCACTGTTTTCTAAGCGATTTTGGGCACTCGCCGGCATCAAACTTGCGCAGAGTGCTATTGAAATAAGAGCGTTTGTGGGATGCTGCATGGCCGGCTCAGGGTTGTGGCAAACGCTGGCCGATGCTTTGCAGCCATCCGGCAGGCGGCATCGCACCGACAATGGGAAAGCGATGTACGCCCTGCGACGTGACAACAAAGGCTGTGGGGAAATGGCGCGTGGCCTCGCTAGAGAGCAATACCGGGGCGCAGAGCAGTTGGCTGTTGTGGGCGGGCGGGAAATAAGGCGGCGTGGCCACCTCCTTGTCCGTCATCGCCCCCACACTGGGAATCGCAGGCTCTGCCCCGCTAGGGAAATTGAGCAGTGGCCTAGGCTCGACTCGGGGTTCGAGAGCATCACGCAAAGGCAAAAAATCCAAGCCATGCACCGCTGCCGAGCGCGCCGCCACCGCCATTTGCTGCACCGAATACACCGAACGTGGCGACCACACGTAGATCAGTGTGCCGCGCCCTTTTGCGGCGATGATCTGGCCTAGCTTTTCATCGTCGAAACAGTCAATGCTCGGCGTGCAATAAGCGTAGCTTGCTCCTAAACACAGAGCGACTACGCAGGCCCAGCGCCTCAAACGCTTGCTGCGTGCGGCATCCATCCGAGCATCTCCAAGAGGTCTTGCGGCTGCTGCGCGACCGCATCCGCACCCCAGCTCTCCACTGCGTGCTCACCCATATAGCCCCAACAAGCCGCCACGGTGAACATGCCCGCTGCGCGACCCGATTCAATGTCGCGCTTGTCGTCGCCCACATACCAGCAGTGCTGAGGCTCAACCCGCGCCATGCGTGATGCGGCCAGCACGGGCTCAGGGTGCGGTTTGGTATGCGGCGTGCTGTCGCCGCTGATCACAGCGGCTGCGCCATGCAGCAGTAGCATTTGCTCGACGAGAGGATTCGCGAAACGCTTGGATTTATTGGTCACGATGCCCCAAAGCAGCCTTTTTCGCTTAATTTCGCTCAAAAGCTGCGAAATGCCGTCAAAAGCAAAGGTTTTTTCGGTCAAGCGGCTTTCGTAGTTGACATAAAACTCTTCGCGGAAGGCTTCGTAGTCGGCATGCTCCGGCTTCATGTCAAAGGCCACTCCCAACATGCCCCTCGCACCTGCGCCAGCGACGGGGCGATAGCGCTCATAGGCGATGCTGGACAAACCGCGATCCGTGCGCAGCTTGTCTGCCGCCGCCGCAAGATCGGGCGCACTGTCGATCAATGTTCCGTCCAGATCAAAAAAGATGGCTTGTGGGAGAGTGACGGAGGACATTTTGAAGGTGTTTTGAGCACTTTCCCGGCGTGGAATCTTCGTCAAGTGCTATGAAAATAATAGTAAATATACAAGCTCAAGCGCTGCGCTGTGTGGCGAGCAAATAGTTCACCGTGGTGTCTTGGCTCAGCCAATAGCGCCCGGTGATCGGGTTGTGCTCCAAGCCGCGCAACTCCCGCTCCTGCAAACCTGCCTCCCGCGCAAAACGCGCCAGCTCGCTGGGGCGGATGAACTTGGCATAGTCGTGCGTGCCCTTGGGCAGCATATTGAGCACATACTCCGCGCCCACCACTGCCAGCAGCCAAGCTTTCGGGTTGCGGTTGATGGTGGAGAAAAACACCCAGCCGCCGGGTTTGACCAGCGCGGCGCAGGCCTGCACCACTGAAGCCGGGTCGGGCACATGCTCTAGCATCTCCATACAGGTCACCACATCGTACTTGGCTGGCTCTTGCGCCGCCAAATCTTCGGCGCTGACCTCGCGATAAGACACATTCGGCGTTTGCGCCTCCAGCGCATGCAGTTGCGCGACTTTGAGAGCCTTGCCGGCCAAATCAATGCCCAGCACTTGCGCACCGCGCCGCGCCATCGAGTCCGCCAAGATTCCGCCACCACAGCCGACATCCAGCACTTCTTTACCTTTCAACGCGGCATGCTCATCAATCCAATCCAAACGCAGCGGGTTGATGGCATGCAGGGGTTTGAACTCGCCTGTTGCATCCCACCAGCGGTGCGCCAGGGAGGAGAATTTCGCCAGCTCCGCGGGGTCGGCATTTTGTTCAGAGGCGTGATCGTGGGTGGCTTGAGCGGTCATGGATGAGATTGTGGCGCAGTTCTGTGCCGCTGAAGCTTTCTGATGTATGGATGACGCGTTACCAGGTACCCCAAGCGCGGTGCTTCGGCCAAAAATCAGCGATACAAAAATGAAAAAACCGCCCGAAGGCGGTTTTTAGATTTGACGCAAAGTCAGATCAACGCTTGGCGCTACGTGCCTATCAACGGTTGGTACGGGTGCCGACCACTTCGATCTCGACGCGGCGGTTTTTCGCTTTGCCTTCTTTGGTCTTGTTGTCAGCCACTGGCTGCTTCTCGCCTTTGCCTTCGGTGTACACACGGTTTTTCTCGATGCCTTTGGACACGAGGTAAGCCTTCACAGCTTCAGCGCGAGCCACAGAGAGCTTCTGGTTGGCAGCATCGCCACCAGCGCTGTCGGTGTGGCCAACGGCGATGATCACTTCGAGGTTGATGTCTTTGATCTTGCCGACCAGATCATCCATCTTGGCTTTGCCTTCTGGCTTGACCACGGACTTGTTCACATCAAAGAAGGCGTCAGCTGCGTAGGTCACTTTGGTCGCTGCGGGTGGCTGAGGAGCGGGTGCTGGAGCTGGAGCGGGTGCTGGGGCTGGGCGAGCGACAGGTGCAGCAGCGGGAGCTGGAGCTGGCGCAGGAGCGGCCACGGGAGCTGGAGGAGGTGCGGGTGGACGAGGAGCAATTGCGCCATCGCAACCACGGGCAGCCGTTGCGGGTGTCCAAGCGGCATCGCGCCAGCACAGGGTGCCGTCGCCATTTTTCCACTGCAGGTTGCCGTGG
>JBJTSL010000476.1:0-5298 GCA_046076625.1 Allobrachymonas sp. | reverse complement strand
CTTTTGTCTTCATTTTGTATTTTCTTTTCTGCGCCCTCTGCGAAACCTTCGCGTCGTCTGCGTTCAAATGCATTTCAAACGTATTTCATCTCTCAACGAAACTGAGACAAAAACCGCACATCGCCCTCAAAGAACAATCTCAAATCATTCACGCCATATCTCAGCATCGCTAGCCGATCGATGCCACTGCCAAAGGCGAAGCCGATGATCTTCTCGGGATCGAGCCCCATGTTGCGCACCACGGTTGGATGCACTTGGCCTGAGCCTGCAACTTCGAGCCAACGGCCAGCCAGCGGGCCTTTGGAGAATTGGATATCAATCTCGGCGCTGGGCTCTGTGAAGGGGAAATAGCTGGGGCGAAAGCGCATCACCAAGCCATCGTCTTCAAAGAAGGTTTTGCAGAAATTGAGGAAGGTGATTTTCAAATCTTTGAAGCTCACGTTTTCGCCCAGC
This sequence comes from Allobrachymonas sp., assembly GCA_046076625.1. Taxonomy (GTDB): domain Bacteria; phylum Pseudomonadota; class Gammaproteobacteria; order Burkholderiales; family Burkholderiaceae_C; genus JANMDU01. The sequence continues at coordinate 4,845 of JBJTSL010000476.1, read as the reverse complement.
CATAAGCCTTCCACTTGGTGAAACATCGGCGAATGTGTGGCATCAGAGTCGACGCGGTAGGTGCGGCCCGGTGCGGTCACACGGATTTCTGGGAAGCTGGAACCACCACCCTCAGTGGGCGCTTGTAACCTAGCCGAATACTTCTTCGCATGCGCCGTGGCATAACGAATCTGCATCGGGCTGGTATGCGTGCGCAGGCAATACGGCTGCGCTTCTTCATCGTTCATATCGACATAAAACGTGTCTTGCATCGATCGCGCAGGATGGTTGGGCGGATTGTTCAGCGCTGTGAAGTTAAACCAGTCGTTTTCAATCTCTGGGCCATCAGCCACATCAAAGCCCATCGAGCCAAAGATTTGCTCAATGCGATCCCAAGCCAGTGCAATCGGGTGCAAACCGCCCTGCCCACGCTGGCGGCCTGGTAAGCTCACATCAAGCGCCTCGGATTTGAGCTGCTTGTCCAGCTCGGCATCAGCCAAAGCTTGCCGGCGAGCCGTCAAAGCAGCTTCCACCGCCTGCTTGGCCACATTGATCGCCGCGCCGCGCGTCTTCTTTTCTTCCACCGATAAAGCAGCCATGCCCTTCATCAGCTCAGTGAGCTGGCCTTGCTTGCCAAGGAATTGCGCCTTGGCATTTTCCAAGTCAGCGGGCGTGGCGGCTGCCAAGAACGCAGCTTGTGCGGCGGAAATGATGTTATCGAGATCGCTCATCAATCATCCTGAGTGTTCTAAACGACAAAGGGCTAGTGCCGAAATGCGGCTCTAGCCCTTTATTTTATTGCGCGAGCAGCTACTATTTCAATAGCGGCAGCGTACTGAACTTCAAGCTAGTTTTGCTTTGACTTGATTCACAATCGCTGCAAAACCTGCTGCGTCATTCACGGCCAAGTCTGCGAGGACTTTGCGGTCAATGGCGATGCCGGCTTTGCGAATGCCGTTGGCAAATTGGCTGTAGGTCATGCCGAGGCCGCGCACTGCTGCGTTGATACGCGCAATCCACAGCTGACGGAACACGCGCTTTTTGGCGCGGCGGTCACGGTAGGCGTATTGGCCTGCCTTCATCACCGCTTCTTTGGCGATGCGGAAGACATTGCCGCGGCGACCGCGGAAACCTTTTGCAAGGGCTAGAACTTTTTTGTGACGGGCACGTGCCGTTACACCACGTTTAACGCGAGGCATGTTATTTCTCCTTTAAACGGGTTAGGCCACGCCCATGCCGGGCAACATTTGCGCAATGTGACCCATATTGGTCTCATGAACGCCTGTGGGGCCGCGCAGATGGCGTTTGTTCTTGGTGGTTTTCTTGGTCAGGATGTGGCGCTTGAACGCCTGGCCGCGCTTGACGCTGCCACCTGGGCGAACGCGAAAACGTTTCTTCGCGCTGCTCTTGGTCTTCATTTTGGGCATGATGGCTCCGAGACTTCAGTTTTAACAAGCTTCGAGGCGTGCTTTTTAACTGCGTAAACAGTGAAAAAACCCTTGTACGGCCTGCGTCGCTCTTGGGTCTTGCTGCAGTTTTTGAGCCCACAAAACTCAATAAATTTACGGCAAGCCCATGATTTTACTCGATTTTTAGGGCCTTTGTCGAATCCGCTTATTCGGCAGATACAGGCCCTAAGCAGCATTCTCAACGCAGCGCGGCAATGACCTCGGGCGGCGCTTGCACCAACTCAATCAAAACACCCTCCCCCGCGATTGGAAACTCTTCGCTGGCTTTGGGGTGCAGGAAGGTGATGTCATGGCCCGCTGCGCCTTTGCGGATGCCGCCGGGCGCAAAGCGGACACCTTGCTTGGTGAGCCACTGCACGGCAACAGGCAGATCATCGACCCAGAGGCCGATGTGGTTGAGCGGGGTGGTGTGGACGGCCGGTTTTTTGTCGACATCCAGCGGCTGCATGAGATCGACCTCGACGGCATGCACGCCACTGCCAAGCTCGCAAATGTCTTCATCGACGTTTTCTCGCTCACTCACGAAGGTGGATTTAACAGACAAGCCAAGCATATCGCCCCAGAGTTTTTGCAGGCGTTTTTTATCGGTACCGCCGATGGCGATTTGTTGGATACCGAGGATTTTGAAGGGACGAGACGTGTTGGATGGATTCACAAAAGCTCCTGAATTGATAGCATACGACGCAGATTTCATGGCGGCGAAGTGCTCAAATTGCATGAAACCGATCTGTCAACCCCCTTAGACCCGCGTCATGCCCGCGGCAAGCATCTGCGCCCATGCGGCTTGCAGCGAGCCATTCAAATCAATCGCCCGGCAAGCCGCTTCATGCACGGTCACCTCAAATCCAGCGGAACGCGCATCCAGCCCAGTCCAGGCGACGCAAAAATCCGTCGCCAAGCCACAGACGTGTACTTCGCTCAAACCTCGGGCCTTGAGATATGCTGCAAGGCCAGTAGAAGTCTTGCGGTCTGCTTCCTGAAAAGCGGAATAGCTGTCCACCCCTGCATGAACACCCTTGCGGATAATGAGCTGGGCGTGCGGAATGTGCAGATCCGCATGCAAAGCAGCATCATGCGTGCCTTGCACGCAATGGTCTGGCCAGAGTACTTGTTCGCCGTAGGGCATCTGGATCACTTCAAATGGCTGCCTGCCTGCATGGCTGCTTGCAAAGGATGAATGCCTAGCAGGATGCCAATCTTGCGTGAGCACAACGTTGGCAAACTTTTTTGCAAGCGCGTTGATGACAGGCACCACCTCATCGCCACACGGCACCGGCAGGCCGCCGCCGGGCATGAAGCCGTTTTGCACATCGACCACGATCAAGACAGCATTTTTGTTCATGGCTACTCTCTGCCTCAAGAAAATTCCACAATCGGCTGATCCACCACCAAGCTCTCGCCCTTGACCGCCAGCACCTTGCCCACCACGCCATCCGCCGCAGCGAACAAAACATTCTCCATCTTCATGGCTTCGATCACCGCCACGCGCTCGCCAGCTTGGACCTTTTGACCCGCTTGAACGGCCACGTCCACCAGCAAGCCAGGCATGGGCGAGAGCACATATTTGCTCATATCGGGCGGCTTTTTATGGGGCATGAGCTTGTGCAGTTCAGCGGCGCGCGGCGAGAGCACGAGCGCGTCGATCTGCGTGCCGTTGTGCAACACTCGGTACACCAGCGGATTCTTCGCCGTGCCGCGCTCCACCTGCGCGGTAAACGGCTGGCCATTGACAGAACCTGAAATCGCGATGTCATTCAAACGAGATTTGCTCTCTATTTCATAGCATTGTGCGCTGATTTTGAGCCGGGCAAAGCCCAGTTTGCCTTGAATTTCCTCCACATGCACAGGCGTGTAGGTGTGCTGGCCATCGGCATCCAGAGTGATCACTACATAGTCACTCTCCAGCTTTACTTCATAGCCTGCGAGCTGCCCGCTGATGCCCGCTGCGCGCTCGTGTGTCTTACGGCGCACGAAAGTCGCAATCGCTTTGAGAAGCAGCGGATCGTCGTGCGGTACATCTTCGCTGCTGAAACCTTTTCCATAGTTCTCCGCAATGAAACCGGTATTGAAATCGCCGCTGACGAACTTGGGATGCGCCAGCAAGGCGGCTTGGAACGGGATATTGCTCTGCACGCCGCGAATCACAAAGCCATTCAAGGCTTCGCGCATCTTGGCAATCGCCTCAGCGCGGCTTTGGCCATGCACGATAAGCTTGGCGATCATCGAGTCGTAATACATGGGGATTTCGCCGCCATCTTGCACGCCCGTGTCCACCCGCACACCTTGCAAATCTGCCGTGTTGGCCTGCCACATGCTCTGCGCAGGTGGCGCAAAACGCACCAAGCGTCCGGTGGACGGCAGAAAATTGCGAAACGGATCTTCCGCGTTGATGCGGCATTCCATCGCCCAGCCATTGCGCTGCACCTGATCCTGGGTGAGCGGCAGCTTTTCGCCTGCGGCCACCCGAATCATCAGCTCCACCAAATCCAAGCCGGTGATGCATTCGGTCACCGGGTGCTCCACTTGCAAGCGCGTGTTCATCTCCAAGAAGTAAAAGTCTTGGTTTTTGCCAACGACGAACTCCACCGTACCCGCGCTTTGGTATTTCACCGCCTTAGCCAGCGCCACTGCTTGCTCGCCCATGGCCTTGCGCGTGGCTTCGGTGATAAAGGGCGAAGGCGCTTCTTCAATCACCTTTTGGTGGCGGCGCTGAATCGAGCACTCGCGCTCGTTCAAATAAATCACATTGCCATGCGCATCGCCCAGCACCTGAATCTCAATATGGCGCGGCTGCTCCACAAATTTTTCAATGAACACGCGGTCATCGCCAAAGCTGTTGCGCGCTTCGTTGCGGCAACTCGTAAAACCTTCGAGCGCTTCTTTGTCATTAAACGCCACACGCAAGCCCTTGCCACCGCCGCCCGCACTCGCCTTGATCATCACCGGATAGCCAATGCCCTTAGCAATCTCCACCGCTTTCTCAGGCGTTTCAATCGCATCGTTGTATCCCGGAATGCAATTGACCTGTGCCTCGTTTGCCAGTTTCTTGGAAGCAATCTTGTCCCCCATGGCCGCAATCGAATAATGCTTTGGCCAGATGAAGGCGATGCCCTCTTCTTCGCAGCGCTTGGCAAAGTCTTCGTTTTCACTTAGGAACCCATAGCCTGGATGCAAGGCTTGCGCACCCGTGGCTTTGCAGGCTGCAATGATCTTGTTTGCGACAAGGTAGCTTTCACGGGACGGCGGCGCGCCGATATGTACTGCCTCGTCCGCAAGCTGCACGTGACGGGCTTCCTTGTCGGCATCGGAGTACACCGCCACCGTGGCGATGCCCATTTTCTTCGCCGTGGCAATGACACGGCAAGCGATTTCGCCGCGGTTGGCAATTAGGATTTTG
>JBJTSL010000475.1:0-5261 GCA_046076625.1 Allobrachymonas sp. | reverse complement strand
GAAGGCATGATATGAAAAAACTCATTGCTGGCAACTGGAAAATGAACGGCTCTCTGGTGGCCAATGAACTGTTGGTCAGCGAGTTGCTGGCGCTCATCAAGCAATCAGCCCAAGCGCCGGCTTGCGATGTTGCGCTGTGTGTACCCGCGCCTTATCTTGCGCAGATTTCAGGCCTTCCAATCCAACACAATCTTGCCGATGTGCTGATTGCTTTCCATGAGCATATGCGCCTGCGCAGCTTGCGCGGGCGCAAAGCTCTTGAAAATCATGGGGTTGATCTTTCCGGCTTCAAGCAGAGGCCAGACCTTCTCTCTCAAGCTTGCAGCAATCGCGGCTTTGAAAGCCACCGATCGCGGGCGCAGCGTGGAGCCGGTGATTTGCAGACGACGGCGCAGCACCAAGCCAGCATTGAATTCCGCTTTGACACCGCCTTGCACTGCAATGATGACCAGCCTACCTTCTTCTGCCAAGCATTCGACTTCTTTCGCCACATAGCTACCGGCCACCATATCCAAGATCACATTGACGCCGCCGCTGAGCTGGTTCGATAGCATGCCACCAGAGGCAGACGCAGCGCCTGTGATCCGCTTGATTTCTTCCGCGAAATCTTGGGTCTTGTAATTAATCGCATGATCCGCACCCAGCTTCAAGCAGGCCGCGCACTTTTCATCGCTACCCGCCGTGGCAAACACCGTTGCGCCAAAAGCTTTGGCCATTTGAATCGCCGTCACGCCGATGCCACTCGTGCCGCCTTGGATCAAGATGCTTTCGCCGTTCTTTAAAGCAGCGCGGTCAAACACATTGCTCCACACGGTGAAAAAAGTCTCGGGCAAACTCGCCGCTTCTGTCATGGAAAGACCTTGAGGCACAGGCAGGCATGAGCCTACAGGCGCAGCGCAGAGCTCTGCATAGCCTCCTCCTGCCACCAAAGCGCACACCTGATCGCCGATTTTGAAACCACCAGACTGCATCGCAGCAGCATCGCCTCCAACAATCTCGCCCGCCACTTCCAAACCTGGAATTTCACTCGCACCGGGCGGCACAGGATAAGCACCTGTACGCTGGAGTACATCTGGCCGATTCACGCCAGAAGCCGCCACGCGAATCAACACCTCGCCTGCACCCGCGACTGCATCTGGCTGCTCGGCCAAACGCAAGACATCGGGTGCACCAAAAGCGCTGATTTCAACGGTTTTCATTGGGTTAAAAAAAAGAAGACTTTTTTGAACGCAGAGGTCGAGAAAGTTGCGCAGAGAACGCAGAAAAGAAAATACCAAAAGGTTTTTTCTGCGTCTTTTGCGAACCCTTCGCGTCCTCTGCGTTCAAAATTTCTTTAATAGCAGACAGCGAGCTTATTGTTGCTGCTGTTGCTGCTCATCACGCGGTGCGCGATCGCCACGATCTTCACGTGGAGCGCGGTCTTCGCGAGGTGGGCGGTCGCCACGAGGGCCGCGGTCACCACGACCACCGCGATCGCCGAAGCGGTCACCACGCTCACGGAACTCGCGAGGTGCGCGCTCTGGCTCCACGTGGCCTTCTGGCTTGTCCATCAAAGCTTTCATCGAGAGCTTCACGCGGCCTTTGTCGTCTGTCTCGAGCGCTTTCACACGCACGATCTGGCCTTCTTGCAGGTAGTCTTCGACCTTCTCCACGCGCTCAAACGCGATTTGGCTGATGTGCAGCAAGCCATCTTTGCCGGGAAGCAAGTTGATGAGGGCGCCGAAATCGAGAATCTTGGTGACGGGGCCTTCGTAGATCTTGCCCACTTCGATTTCTGCGGTGATCTCGGTGATGCGCTGCTTGGCCACTTCAGCTTTAGCCGCGTCAGTGGAGGCAATCGTGATCGTGCCGTCTTCACCGATGTCAATCGTGCAGCCCGTCTCCTCAGTCAACGCGCGAATTGTGGCGCCGCCTTTGCCGATCACGTCACGAATCTTCTCGGGATTGATCTTCATGGTGTACAGGCGCGGCGCGAAATCAGACACTTCGGTATTGGCCACAGCCATGGCTTCCTGCATCTTGCCCAGAATGTGCATACGCGCTTCTTTGGCCTGCGCCAGCGCTACTTGCATGATCTCTTTGGTGATGCCTTGGATTTTGATGTCCATCTGCAAAGCGGTAATGCCGTTGGTGGTGCCAGCCACTTTGAAATCCATATCGCCTAAGTGATCTTCGTCGCCCAAAATGTCGGTGAGCACAGCGAAGCGGTTGCCTTCTTTGATGAGGCCCATGGCGATGCCCGCCACATGCGCTTTCATCGGCACACCAGCGTCCATCAGCGACAAGCAGCCGCCGCACACCGATGCCATGGAGGATGAACCATTGGACTCAGTGATTTCAGACACCACGCGCAGCGTGTAAGGGAAATCCTCTTTGTTGGGCAAGAGCGGCACAAGCGCACGCTTAGCCAAGCGGCCATGACCCACTTCGCGGCGCTTGGTGGAGCCCATGCGGCCCACTTCGCCAGTTGCAAACGGAGGCATGTTGTAGTGAAACATGAAGCGATCTTCAAACTCGCCGGCCAGTGCGTCAATGCGCTGCGCATCGCGCTCAGTGCCCAGCGTGGTGACGACCAGAGCTTGTGTTTCGCCGCGTGTGAAGAGTGCCGAACCGTGGGTGCGGGGCAGCACGCCGTTGCGGATTTCGATCGGGCGCACGGTGCGCGTATCGCGGCCATCGATGCGGGGCTCGCCAGCCAAAATCTGGCCGCGCACGGTGCGCGCTTCGATTTCAAACAGCAGGTTATCGACCTTCACGCTGTCAAACGCCACGCCTTTTTCGGTCAACGCAGCTTTCGCGCCAGCATAGGCTTCGCGGCATGCTTGCGTGCGGGCTTGTTTGTTGCGGATTTGATAAGCAGCTTTGATTTTTTCTTCTGCTGCTGCGCCCACGGCGGCAATCAGCGCTTCGTCTTTGGCTTCTGCTGCCCAGGTGCCATTCTCGGCCCAGAGCGGCTTGCCCGCTTCGCGCACGAATTCGTGAATCGCGTTGATGGCGATACGGCTTTGCTCGTGGCCATACACCACGCCGCCCAGCATCACGTCTTCCGGCAATTGGTCAGCTTCGGATTCGACCATGAGCACGGCAGCTTCTGTGCCTGCCACGACCAAATCCATCTTGCTGGTTTTCACCATCGCTTGGCTGGGGTTGAGTACGTATTCGCCATTGATATAGCCCACCCGCGCTGCGCCTACGGGGCCAGCAAACGGGATACCAGAGATGGACAGCGCTGCGCTGGAAGCGATCAGGGCGGCAATGTCAGCATCGACCTCGGGGTTCAGCGACACGGTGTGGATCACCAAATGCACTTCGTTGTAAAAGCCTTCTGGGAACAGCGGGCGAATTGGGCGATCGATCAAGCGGCTGGTCAGCGTCTCCAGCTCAGAAGGTTTGGCTTCGCGCTTGAAAAAGCTGCCGGGAATCTTGCCTGCGGCATAGGTTTTCTCAATGTAATCCACCGTGAGGGGGAAGAAATCTTGGCCGGGTTTGGCTGATTTGCTGGCCACCACCGTGGCCAGAACAACCGTGCCGTCCATATCCAGCAGCACCGCCCCGGTGGCTTGGCGGGCGATTTCGCCAGTTTCCATCTTGACCGTGTGACGGCCCCATTGGAAGGTTTTGGTGATTTTGTTGAACATCGTCATATCTGTCTCTCTTTACAATGACTATGATTTTAGGATCACTCCACGCAGGTTTTATGCCGGCGTGATGCCTAAATCATCAAACAAGTGCATGCCCTGCACGGGTGGGCGGACAGTTTGAAGACGCATGAACGCGATGCCATTCCAGAGTTTGTCAAAGCTTCAACAAGCTTTGGAATGACACAGCTCTCGCTCACAGTTTCTTCAAATTCTCCGAAAAACTACTGATTTGAACGATTCAAAAGTAAAAAACGCCTGAGGCCGCGGTAAGCAGTCTCAGGCGTTTGTCATATTGTGCAATTACTTGCGTAGACCCAGCTTGCCAATCAAATCGGTGTAACGCTTAGGGTCTTTGCGCTTCAAATAGGTGAGCAAGCTTTTGCGCTGGGAGACCATGCGCAACAAACCACGGCGGCCATGGTGGTCTTTGGCGTGCTCTTTGAAGTGGGGGGTGAGATAGTTGATGCGTGCAGTGAGCAAAGCCACTTGCACTTCTGGGCTGCCAGTATCGGCCGCGCTGCGCGCGTTGGCCTTGACAATTTCTGCCGTGTTGATGGTCATACTATTTTCCTAAAAGAGGAGTTTCAACATGCGATCAGCGGCGACCATCGCCACTGTCGTGAATTTGCAGTGATTTCCGATAGAAATTGCTGCAAGCCCCTACAGTATAACCTGCAATACGTGCACCTGCTCAGAACGCCCAACCCGCCAGCTTCAAACGCCTCCTGTATTTTCCTCCATGGGCGATAGCGTGAGTTAATGATTGGCAGGTTTTTGCAACAGATGAAAATGCACCGCACCTGCTTGGCCTTGCTTGATCACTTTCAACCCATACGCCGCTAATTGTTCATCCATCCAAACTTCAGGCGCTTCCAAATAAATAGCGCCTTGCTGAGATATCACGCCGGCTGCAGCTTCAATTGCCTGAAAAAACAGGCTTGAATCGAACGGTGGATCGAGAAAGACAACATCGACGCTGGCCTTAGGTAGACTGCGAAGAAATGCAACACCGTCACCGCGCTGGATGCGGGTGTTGTCGGCTTTGATGCGGGTTTTGTGGGCGTGGAGGTGGGTCGTGAGCTGCGCGTCTTGCTCGATCAAAAGAACGTCTTTCGCGCCGCGCGAAGCGGCTTCAAAGCCTAAAGCGCCCGAACCAGCGAAAGCATCGACGCAGCGCAGCCCGGTCAAATCTTGGCCGAGCCAGTTGAACAGGGTTTCTCGCACCCGGTCGGGCGTGGGGCGCAGGCCGGGCTTGGCGGGTACGCTGAGTTTGCTGCGCTTCCAGATACCGCCGATGATTCGTACCTCGCCGGGCGCAGTTTTTGCGGGCTTGGGAGCGATGGGTAGGGTTTTCATAGAACTTAGAATAAGACGGATTGTAGAAAGTCTCCATGTTCTCGTTTTTCAAGAAGAAACCCGCTGGGCTCGCAGCCGCTCCAGAGCAATCGCCCTCCCCCGACACTGCCGCGCCGGTGACTATGAATTCCATAGCACTCCGCGCAGATTCTATGCCGGGTACTGCCCCAAACGGCTCTGAAAACGCCCTTCTAGCGGCAGAAATGCCCCGCAAAAGTTGGATGGACAAACTCAAGCACGGGCTGCGCAAGACGGGCAGCTCGA
>JBJTSL010000474.1:0-4029 GCA_046076625.1 Allobrachymonas sp. | reverse complement strand
AAGCACCGCTTCCACCTGCGGCTGGGATTCCAGCCACTGAGCCAGCTGGCGGGCAGCACGGTCTGCGCTCTTGTAGCGCATCTCAATGCTTGGCAAGCTGCGCAAAATCAGTTCGCAATCGTTGGCGGCCACGCCGAAGCCAATGCGCATGTGGCTGAGTTTGATGCGGAGGTGCAAAGTTTCATCGAGGGTGACGATCGAGCCCATGAGCACATCGCCGCCGCCGCTGGGGTATTTGGTGAGCGCTTGGATAGAAATGTCTACCGCGAGGCCTGCACCGTCGAGGTCAAAGGCGTTGAAGGCTAGGCCTGCGCCCCAAGTATTGTCTAGCGCACAAATGATTCCCTTTTCTCGGCAAATGCGTACCAAAGCCAACAGATCTGGAAACTCCATGGTCACTGAGCCGGGGGCCTCAAGCCAGACAAGCTTGGTTTTGGGGGTTATCTTGGCAGCTAAGTCATCTGCATCCATCGCGTCGTAAAACTTGGTCTGAATGCCAAAGCGCGCCAACTCATCCTGCGTGAGCGCCAGCCTTGCGCCATAGACGTTGTGCGGCAGCAGCATCTCATCGCCTGCGGCCAGCAGCGCCAAATCGACCGAGGTGATCGCGGCTAAACCGCTGGGCACGAGCACGCAGTGCAGTCCGCCTTCCAGCGTGGCGATGCGCTCTTCCAGCTCAAAGGTCGTCGGCGTGCCGTGCAGGCCATAGGTGTAGCCGGTTTTGTGTTTCCAGTCGCGGCTGCGCATGGCAGCCACATTGGGAAACAGCACGGTGGAAGCTTTGTAGGTCGGCAGTTGTGGCGCGGTAAAGCCTGCTGGCGCTTGGTAAGGGTGGTGGATGAGATGGGTGATTTTTGACGTGCTCATGATGTGATCGTAGCGCGGTTCGCAGTGGCGGTACGATGCGGGGATGAACGAACTGTTGACCGAACTTGGCCGCATCGTCGGCGATGCTCATGTGCTCACGCAAGACCTGCAAGCGTTTGAAGCCGATTGGCGCGGCCGCTCGCGCGGCAAGGCGCTGTGCGTGGTGCGGCCTGCGACAACGCTGGAGTTGGCCAGCGTCGTCAAAGCCTGCGCTGATGCCAAGGAGCGCGGCTTACCGATCAGCATCGTGCCGCAAGGCGGCAACACCGGTTTGGTGATGGGCTCCACACCTGATGACTCTGGCCAGCAAATCGTGCTCTCACTCTCGCGCATGAACCGGGTGCGCAACATCGACGCGCAAAACCTCACCCTGACCGTGGAGGCTGGCTGCATCCTGCAAAACCTGCAAATCGCAGCTGCAAATGCCGGTTTTTTGCTGCCACTGAGTTTGGCGGCGCAAGGCAGTTGCCAGATTGGCGGCAATTTAGCCACCAATGCCGGCGGCACGCAGGTGCTGCGCTATGGCAATGCACGCGACCTGTGTTTGGGCCTAGAAGTCGTCACCGCGCAAGGCGAGATTTGGGAGGGTTTAACTGGCCTCAGAAAAGACAACACCGGCTACGACCTGCGTCATTTGATGATCGGCAGCGAAGGCACTCTAGGCATCATCACGGCCGCCACCTTGAAGCTTTACCCCCAGCCCGCCGCCAGCCTCACAGCCTGGGCTGCCCTGCCCTCGCTGGAGACCGCGCCCCAGTTTTTGGCTTTGGCGCAGAAGTATTTGGCACGCAGCCTCACCGGATTTGAGGTGATGGGGCGGTTTGCGCTCTCGCTCGTGGCCCGACATTTCCCACAACAGAACATCCCGCTTTTAGGCAGTGAACATCCCTATTTCGCGTTGATTGAAATCTCCGATGCCGAAAATGCCCTTCACGCCCGCGAACGGCTTGAAGCCTTGATGGAGCAAGCTCTCACGAATGAATGCATTGCCGATGCCGTGGTGGCAGAGTCCATTGCGCAAGCACAGGCGCTCTGGCATATTCGAGAAAGCATTCCGCTTGCTCAAGCGCAAGAAGGCCTGAACATCAAGCACGATGTTTCGCTGCCAATTAGCCGTATTGCGGAGTTTTGCAGTAGCACCGATACGGCCTTGCGCCAAGCCATCCCGGGCGTGCGCTTGGTCAATTTCGGGCATCTGGGCGATGGCAATTTGCATTACAACGTGCAATGTCCTGAGGGCATGGATGCCAAAAGCTTTCTGGCCCAAAGCGAAGCGCAGATCAACCACATCGTCTACCAAAGCGTCAAAGCCCATGGCGGCAGCATCAGCGCCGAGCATGGCGTGGGCAGCTTAAAACGCGATGGGCTACCGCACTACAAATCGCCCGTGGCGCTGTCGATGATGCGCAGCATCAAATCAGCGCTCGATCCGCTGAATTTGCTCAATCCGGGGCGGGTCGTGTGAGCCTGATGGGCTGCTCAGCTTTTCTTCTCTAGCAGCGGCAGTACTTACAGACCGGCCCAAGCCTAGTTTTCAGCACCCTCAATACCGAGCAGCGCTTGGCCCGCCAATTGCTCAGCTTGGTACGTCAACATGGCCGCCTCGAGACAGATGGCGTGATAGGTCATGTGAGCCTGCCGCAAGACAAGCTGGCCCAGTCGCTAGCTGTCAAGTGCCAAAGCATCAAAAAAATCCTCAAAACTTGGGACCATGAAGGCTGGCTGTTGCAGCATCGCGGCAAGATCACGCTGCGCAACCTCGCAGCACTCGGGTCGCAAGCGGAGCTGCCTACACAGGACCTATGAAACCTTGATTTTCAAGAAAATTGAGCGGCTCGCCGGCAAGAAGCCTAACGTATTCGCTATCAAAAACAAAGCACCGATCAATCCGCCGTGATCTTGGCCGACTTGATCACCTTGCCCCACTTGTCGTACTCCGCTTGCGCATAAGCCATCATCTCGCGCGGGCCGATGAAGTTAGCGTCTGCCCCCAAACTCGTGGCACGATCTTTGAATGACTGCACCGCCATGATTTTTTGCACTTCTGTAGCAATGCGATCCACCGCCGCTTTCGGCGCTTGCGCATGGGTGTAGAGCGCAAACCAAGCATCGACTTCGTAGCCTTTCAAACCGGCCTCCGTGCCCGTTGGCACGTTGGGCAGACTCGCCAGGCGGCGCGGGCCCGCGACGACCAGGGGCGTGAAACGGCCGCTTTGGATGTGCGGCATGAGCGAAGGCGCGGTCGTGACCGTCAGATCAATCTGGCTGGCCAGCAAGTCGGTGATCGTCGGGCCCGAGCCGCGATAGGGAATATGCGTGATGAACGTACCACTGATTTGCTTGAACAGCTCGGTGGCGATGTGCTGCACGCTGCCATTGCCCGAGCTGCCGTAGTTGAGCTTGCCCGGATTCTTCTTGGCAAAAGCAACCAACTCTTGTACCGTTTTAATGCCTAAATTAGAACGCACCACCATCACCTGCGGAGCGGAATACACATTGGCCACGGCCTGCAAATCTTTGAGTGGGTCGTAGGGCAGCTTGACCAAATGTGGGCTCATGCAATGAAAACCAGAGTAGGCCATGAGCAAGGTGTGGCCATCAAGGCGGGCATTGATCACGACTTGCGCACCCACAGCACCATTGCCGCCGCCTTTGTTGTCCACGGCCACAGTTTGCCCCAAGGCTTTGCCCAAGGGATCCGAAATCGCCCGCGATGAAATATCGGCCGTGCCGCCAGGTGGCGCAGGCACGACGATGGTGAGCTGGCGCTCGGGGAAGTTTTGCGCATTGGCCCAGGGGCTGGCCAGCAAGCTGCTTGCACCCCAAGCTAGGGTGTGACGACGTGAAAGAGTGGTGGTCATAAGGTCTCCTGATGCATCAATGGGCTGAATTACACCGAATCTCAGCGCGCTTGACACTCCGCAAATTCACCAGTCACCCATCTTGAATCACGATGGGTGACTGCTGCTCTTATGAGACAATCGACCCATTCCATCTTCAACGACGATAGCTAAAGCCTATTTTTCGCCATGCAACCCTCCGAGCGTAGTTTTGCGCGGCGCTTAGGGAAACTCTGAACAAGTCCACCAAACCAGTTTTGCTGCGTTATTGATAGCAGGAGCAAATAAGCATGAGTCAAATCAGTTTCGCGGATGCCGAATA
>JBJTSL010000473.1:0-3504 GCA_046076625.1 Allobrachymonas sp. | reverse complement strand
TGGTGGGCTGGAACGACACCACCCATTTGGAGGTTCAGGACGCTCAGGACGCTCTTGACGCTCCGGACGCCCTGAACGGTGTGAGCGCCTGAACGCCGGTCTGGTTCCAGGCGGCTTCGTGGTCGCCGGCCGCCTTCAGCCTTCGAACTTCAGCCTTCGAACAGATCGCCGCCCGCACCCGGGCGCGCCGGGGGCGTGAGCCCAAGGTGCCGCCAGGCCGCCAGCGTGGCGATGCGACCCCGCGGTGTGCGTTGCAGGTAACCCTGCTGGATGAGGTAAGGCTCGATCACGTCTTCGATGGTGCCGGGCTCCTCGCCGATGGCCGCAGCCACGTTGTCCAGGCCCACCGGGCCGCCGTCGAAGCGGTGGATCACCGCCTCCAGCAGCTTGCGGTCCATCACGTCGAAGCCGCGCGGGTCCACGTCCAGCATGGCCAGCGCCCGGTCGGCGGTGGCGGCATCGATGGTGCCGTTCCCCTTGACCTGGGCGTAGTCGCGCACGCGGCGCAGCAGGCGGTTGGCGATGCGCGGCGTGCCGCGCGAGCGCCGGGCGATCTCCAGCGCGCCAGCGGCGTCCATAGGCACGTCCAGCAAGCCGGCCGAGCGGGTGACGATGCGCGTGAGTTCATCGTCGGTGTAGAACTCCAGCCGCGCGACGATACCAAAGCGATCGCGCAACGGGTTCGTGAGCATGCCCGCGCGTGTCGTGGCGCCCACCAAAGTGAAGGGCTGCAAATCGAGCTTGATGGAGCGCGCCGCCGGGCCTTCGCCGATCATGATGTCGATTTGGTAGTCTTCCAGAGCGGGGTAGAGAATTTCCTCGACAACAGGCGAGAGGCGATGAATTTCGTCGATGAAGAGCACATCGTTTTTCTCAAGATTCGTGAGCAGCGCGGCAAGGTCTTTGGGCTTTTCCAGCACCGGCCCCGAGGTCTGCCGCAAATTCACGCCCAGCTCTGCGGCGACGATATGCGACAGCGTCGTCTTACCCAAACCCGGTGGGCCAAACAGCAACACATGATCCAGCGCCTCACTGCGCTTCTTCGCCGCCCCAATAAAAATCTCAAGCTGCTCGCGCACTTTGGTTTGGCCAACATAGTCATCCAAGAGCTTAGGCCGCAACGCCCGCTCAATCGCTTCTTCTTGCGGCGAGGCGGGAGATGCGGAGATGACGCGAGGAGTGGGTGCGGCTGCGAAAGAATCGGTATGAATCGTCATTGCGCCTGCGTCCAACCACGTTCTGTCATGCAAGTTGCTAGCAATGAGCGCCTCGTTTCTACTGCTTCCACACACCATGCCAAATCACGTTGAGAGACCTGAACTCCACGGTCGCCGCGATTGTCTTTCCATCGCAGCCCGCCAAGTGACTCAGGAATGCTGGAGCAAGCTGTGGTGAGCAGGGCGGCAAAGATGAAGATCAGGTGTCTCATGCGCATGATCTTACTTCGCCAAAGCTTTGAGCGCCAGCTTGATGCCTTCGCTCACGCCAACGTCTTTGGGCAGTGCTTTGAGCGCCAGCGATGCTTCTTTGTCGCTGTAGCCCAGCGCGATCAAAGCTTGCAAGATATCCGCTTGCGCATCGTTTTGCACAGTTGTTGATGCGCCGATGTCTGCGCCGAGTCTGCCTTTGAGCTCGAGCAGCAGGCGCTCGGCGGTTTTTTTGCCGATGCCGGGGACTTTGGTGAGGCGCGTGGCTTCTTGCAGGGTGACGGCTTGCGCGAGATCGGCCACGCTCATGCCACTGAGAATACTCAGCGCCGTGCGCGGGCCAACGCCAGAGATTTTGATGAGTTGGCGAAAGGTTTCTCTTTCTTGCGTTGTAGCAAAGCCGAAAAGGATTTGCGCATCTTCGCGCACGACGAAATGCGTCAGGAGCGCCACTTTCTCGCCGATCGCGGGCAGGTTATAGAACGTGCTCATGGGCACATCAAGCTGATAGCCTACGCCCGAGCAATCGACCAGGATTTGCGGGGGATTTTTTTCGAGCAAGCTGCCCGCGATGCGACCGATCATGTGAACGAACCTTCAGGTATTGACAATGCCACGGTGCACCGCCTCCAGCGCGGCTTCTGCACGCGAGGAGACACCGAGCTTACGGTAGATTTGCTTGACGTGGTCAGCCACCGTGTGTCGTGAAATGCCCAACTGCTTGGAAATCTCCAGCAACGTAAAGCCCTTGGAGACGCGAAGCAGCACATCATTTTCCCTCTCCGACAGGGAAATCTGGCCTTCCAATGCCTTGACTTGCTGCTGTCGGCGCTGCTGAGCTTGGCTGAAATAGGCCAACACGCGCCGGGCAATGGCCGGAGACAGCGGCGGTTCGCCCTGCGTGATGCGCAGCAGTTGAGCGACCAGCAAGTGCTGTGGTTGGTCTTTGAGCAAGTAGCCAAACGCACCCGCTTGCAGCGCAGGAAAGAGATGCTCATCGTCGTCATGGATGGTAACCACCACGCTGATAACCTGAGGCTGCGCATCGCGCAAGGCCGAAAGCACCTGCACGCCGCTGCCATCGGGCAGGCCCAGATCCACCAATGCCAGATCGAAGGTCTGCGCGCCCACATGCTGCAAGGCCTCTTGGACACGCGCAGCGCTGTGAATGGCAAGCTGCGGAAAGGCCAGTTGAGCGGTTTGCGCGAGCCAGTGGCGGATGTCTGGCAAGTCTTCGACGACGAGAGCGGTTTTCACCCAGCGATTATCGCCCCTGCGAAGCCTCTGCGCCCGCTGATGGCTCTGCCAAAGGAATCTGCACCTCCACCAGCGTTCCGCCCAACGGGCTGGAGCCGAAACGATGCTGGCCGCCCAAACGATGGGCGCGACGCTCAATGTTGAGCAGGCCATGGCCCGAGCGGATGCTGGCCGGGCTTTGCGGCAGGCCTTGTCCATCGTCTTGAATGCGCAGCAGAAGCTTGTGCTCCGTGAAGCGCAGCTCCACACAGCAACGGCTTGCACCCGCATGGCGGATGAGGTTGGAAATCGCCTCGCGTAGAATGCGGGTCAATTGCACTTGCGTGCGTGCATCCAGCCGAAGATTGTCGGGAGGCTCGTCTGCCTGCCAATCGACATGGAGCGAGGCTGCATGCAGACGCTGCATCACTTCGCTGCGCCAATCAGCCATCACTTGGGAAGCAGGTGCGGGTTCTGCACTGAGCCCGCGCACCGACAGGCGCATGTCGTCCAGAGCCTGGCGTGCCATTTCGGCGGTGGTCTGCGAGGCAGCGGGAGTGTTCGCGGCCTGCGCGATGGACAGCAGGCGAGCGCCGAGGTCATCATGCAGATCTGCTGCAATACGCCGGCGCTCCTGTTCAGCGCCGCGCGCAAAAGCGCGCTGGCCTTCCAAAGCCTGCGCCATCAGGGCCAGCAGCTCTTGACTGAGTTGCACATCGCCCGGATTGAATAGCCTTGCGCCGCGTGCGGCCAATTCCAATCTTAGTGCGGGCAAATCGCCCACCGCTGGTAAACCCAGGCTCTGCCCCATGTTGAGAATTTGTGCGCTGGTGCTGAGTGG
>JBJTSL010000472.1:0-2765 GCA_046076625.1 Allobrachymonas sp. | reverse complement strand
TGCGCGAATTGGTCACCGCTGCAGGCTTGTCTGAGCAGCTCAGACGCGTGGATTAGGGTTCTTGATCGCTATAAATTAAATAGCGAACTATGCAGACTAGATGACGGCGAACGCTGATTTAATCTTTCGATCAAACCGCCGCCTCATCTTGCTCGCCCGTACGAATGCGCACAACGCGCTCCACCGCGGTGACGAAAATCTTACCGTCACCGATCTTGCCGGTGCGTGCGGCTTTCACAATCGCATCCACACAGCGATCCACATCGCCTGACTTCACGGTCACTTCCACTTTCACCTTGGGTAAGAAATCCACCACATACTCCGCGCCACGATACAGCTCGGTATGACCTTTTTGGCGGCCAAAACCTTTCACTTCTGTCACGGTCAAGCCCGTTACGCCACATTCAGCCAAGGCTTCACGCACTTCTTCGAGTTTGAAAGGTTTGATGATGGCGGTGATTTGTTTCATGGTGTCTCCTAAGCGGTCAAACAAGTGAACTGGAAGTGACTTTACAGCAGATTGATGCTGAAAATGCTGGGCAGATGCACTTGAGGAGGGATTTCACCAAGCTGGGCTGAAAGCACCGAGCGAAACAAAGGGTGAAGACGGATGGGTGTATGGTAGGCGCAATTGGATTCGAACCAACGACCCCCACCATGTCAAGGTGGTGCTCTAACCAACTGAGCTATGCGCCTTCAATCCTGAAATTATAGCATTGCGCTCCCCACCAACTTTTTATGCAATGCTGGCAACAAGCACGCCTATAATTTCAATTTCCAACGAGCGACACATGACTAAATTCGTCTTCGTCACTGGCGGTGTGGTGTCTTCCCTAGGCAAGGGCATTGCCTCCGCATCTCTCGCCGCGATCCTTGAATCGCGCGGCCTCAAAGTTACCCTCATCAAACTCGATCCGTATATCAACGTTGATCCAGGTACGATGTCGCCTTTTCAGCATGGCGAAGTCTTTGTCACCGATGATGGCGCGGAGACGGATCTCGATCTAGGCCACTACGAGCGTTTTATTGAAACGCGCATGAAAAAAGCCAACAACTTCACCACGGGCAAAATTTACCAATCGGTGTTGGAGAAAGAGCGGCGCGGCGATTATTTGGGCAAGACGGTTCAGGTGATTCCGCATGTGACCAACGAAATTCAAGAATTCATCAAGCGCGGGGCGCAAGATGTGGATGTGGCGATTGTGGAGATTGGCGGTACGGTCGGTGATATTGAATCGCTGCCATTCTTGGAGGCCGTGCGTCAATTGAGTCTTCGTGCGGGCGTGGGCAACACGGCCTTTGTGCATTTGACTTACGTGCCCTATATTAAAGCTGCGGGAGAACTCAAAACAAAACCCACGCAGCACACAGTGCAAAAACTGCGCGAAATCGGTATTCAGCCCGATGCCCTGCTCTGCCGCGCAGATCGCAAAATTCCGGAAGACGAAGCCGAGAAAATTTCGCTGTTCACCAATGTGCAGCCTTGGGGTGTCATCAGCATGTGGGATGTGGACACGATCTACAAAGTCCCTCGCATGCTGCATGAGCAGGGGCTTGATGGCCTGATTTGCGACAAGCTGCGCCTCAATACCCCGCCTGCCAAACTTGCCCGTTGGGATGGTCTCGTGCATGCGGTGGAGAACCCTCAGGCCGACGTGAACATCGCCATGGTGGGCAAGTATGTCGAACTGTCAGACAGCTACAAATCGCTCAACGAAGCTTTGAAGCATGCTGGCTTGAAGAATCAAGCGCAAGTCAACATTAGCTACATCGATTCGGAGACGATTGATGCCAGCAATGTCTCGCAGCTCGCCAAATTCGATGCCGTGCTCGTGCCAGGCGGCTTTGGGGCGCGCGGCGTGGAGGGCAAAATATCCGCCGCCAAATTTGCGCGCGAAAACAAGATTCCTTACCTTGGCATCTGCCTGGGCATGCAGGTGGCCACCATCGAATACGCGCGTCACATGGCAGGTTTGAAAGACGCCAACAGCACCGAGTTTGATGCCAACTGCCCGCATCCCGTAATCGCTTTAATTACCGAGTGGAAAGACAAAGACGGCAGCATCCAAAAGCGAGATGAAAAATCCGACCTTGGGGGCACCATGCGACTCGGTGCGCAAAGCTCTGATGTGGCCAAAGGCACCTTGGCACACAGCATTTATGGTGATGTGGTCACCGAGCGCCACCGCCATCGCTACGAGGCGAACGTGAATTATCTGGACACCTTGCGCAAAGCAGGTCTGGTGATCTCCGCGCTCACGCAGCGCGAGCAGCTCACCGAGATCGTGGAGCTACCTAAAACCGTTCACCCCTGGTTCATCGGCGTGCAATTCCACCCCGAATTCAAATCCACGCCGTGGGATGGACACCCGCTCTTCAATGCCTTCATCAAAGCCGCGCTGGACAATCAAGGCGCGGGCCGAGCACTCAAGCCTGTGCCAAACGCTCAATCCAGCGCTGCTTAAAGCCAGTAGATTTACCGTTTTCTCAAGAGCTATCCGCAAGCTTTTAAAAGGTCGATTTTTAAGCAAAATAGGCCTCTAGCCGTCATAGAATATGCGTAAGGTGCTATTCTTTTGATAGTGATTAATAGCTCTCAATCACTGAAAAGCTGCCCTCAATATCTGCCTGACACGCTCCCAAGCATCTTCTCGCGCGGTAGGATTTTGCCCCACCGTCACGCCCTGCCCCGCAAGCGCATCACTCCTGCGGCTGGGCACATCGCTGCGCGTGCGCAGGCCGGGCAGTGGTGTGTCGAAATCATG
>JBJTSL010000471.1:0-2114 GCA_046076625.1 Allobrachymonas sp. | reverse complement strand
ATAGCCGGGCATCCTGTCTGTGTAGTAAGCCTGAGCTGACAAACACAACGTGCAGTAAGGCATGCCAATCTGCCGACCGCCCAGTGTGTCATTGACCATCTCATGGATTTCCATCATGTTTTTTGGGTAAGCACGTGCCTGCCCATTGATCACGACGCCAAACACAATGCCATCCTTTGGATACCAATCGCCCTGGCTGGCGGGCGTGACTTTGGGTTGGTCTAGCGCGGGAATGCAGCCGCGCGGGCAAATTTGGCCACGGGTTGCGTCTGGCCGATCGTCGATGTACGCTCCGTCCCAGCCCACCAAGCGCCAGTCAATCGCCGATGTGGCGTCGGCAAAAAACGGTGCCCAGCGCGGCTCAATCAACAGATACACATCACGCTTCATCTCTCGGTAGCCCGGTGGTGCGGGCAAATTCCAAGCCAATAAACAATCCCCCATTGCCGTGTATGGGTCCTTGGGAAGCTTTACCCGAGTGATTTTTTCGAACGCGTCAACAAGCTCTGGCAGTTGGCTCTCACGCGCGAAATGCAGCAAATCGTAGAGATACCAAGCCATGCGAGCGTCATTGGCTTCGCCAATCGCCTTGACTGCGTTGACAGGAAAACTATTCTCTAGCAAATCAACTTTGGCCAAGACCAGCGCGCGCTGAACTGCTGCAGGCAAGGGCCCCGTGCGAGCGGCGGGTGCTGCAGGGAGTGCTTGCTGGTTTTTGTCCAGCAGCTTGGCTGGCAGAATTTGCGCATGAACCGAACTCTGCGCCCAAAGCGTGACAGCGAGTAGTGTCAGGGTAGCGAGCCAAAAGCGTCGTAGCGCGTTGGAAAGGGAGGCTGCAGTGTGAAACGGCGGCAAAAGTGTGGTCGACATGGGGGCTCCAAGCGGGGCACCGGGCTGCACCCTAACGATTGGTCAGCGCGATCGCGTAACTCTTACAACAATGGAACGAATTGCAGGTGCGGCGCAGACCATGCCATTTGCTCGCCCTTCGTTTCAGGACCTGTTGGGCGCCATTGACTTTGCAGTCGCCAAAGACTACCCAGCGCGCGGAGAGTACACCGGAGCTGTTTAGCGCCTCGTTTACTCGTCGTTAAAGTCGTGACCAAAGCTTGCGCACGGTTATTCGCACTTGTGAAGTGCAGCACGGCTGGACAGGAACCAATGAAGGCGCGCATGCTCAAACCAATTCCTCAAAGAGAACCACTTCATGGATACGCACAAGCTTTTCTTGCTTTCTCGCCGCTTATGGGTAGCATCCAGCCTGATCGGTCTGGGCCTGATGGCGGGCTGCGCCAGCAAATCTCAGGTGGGCTTGTCGAGCCACGTCAACTTCGCGCCACCTCCGGCCAGCGATCCTGAGCCCTTGGTCAAAGGGCCACAGGCGATTGCCAATATTTTGGGGCGAGGCGGCTATGTGATTTATATGCGCCATGGCCGCACGCAATACGACCAGATCGAAATGGAGCGAAGCAACCGAACCAATGGGACGTTTGATTTAGCCAAGTGCAGCACACAGCGCCAGCTGTCGGACGAAGGTCGCGCAGAGCTCAGAGTATCGGGTGAGCAGTTTCGCCGCATTGATCTGGCGCTCGACGGTGTGTTCAGCAGCCGTTACTGCCGCGCCATTGAGTCTGCCGCCTTTTTTGTGGGCAATGCGCAGCCCACAGAGATGTTGTCGGGCGAAGGTCAGGTTGGCAAAGACCCCGCACAAAAGGCGCGGACGCTTTCTTTCTTTTCCATGCGGCCTGCCGCGGGAAAAAACCACTTCATGATGGCGCACGGCGGCATCTTTTGGGAAGCCACCAGCTTCTCGATCCAAGAAGGTCATGCCGTGGTGCTAGACCCCGGCAATCTCAAAGTCATCGTCGCCCGAATCGCACCCGCGGAGTGGGGCAGCATCGCGCAGGTGCGGGCAAAATAACTGGCGAATGCCGCATTGACGGCGAGCCCATCCGCCAGAAAGGTCATTCCGTTGCGCAAGGGGTCTGAGTATGCGAAGGCGTTCCCCGTTGGGCGCGTCAACGCAAGGAGGCCGCGCGGGCTGCCCGTCGTTTATGCTCACCCTCATGACCCCGACCCGCCGCCGCGTGCTTCAAGCTCTTTTGTATGAAGTG
>JBJTSL010000470.1:0-3536 GCA_046076625.1 Allobrachymonas sp. | reverse complement strand
TGTATTGCGCGGTCATCGTGAAGAAGGTGGATGCGCAAACCCGCGCCAAGACTTCGCTGAACGACTTGCTGCGTGATTGATTTACAGGCAGAATGCCTGTAACACCATGTTTTTGAGGCATTTTAGGCAGTACGCCGGCATAGAATCTGCGTAGCGTGCTATTATTTTGATATTAGTTTGTGCACTACACTGAACGATGCGAGGAGCGCAATATGGGCATGATGGAGCGGATTTTGAAGTTGATGGCCGAGAAAAAGGCCTCGGATGTCTACCTGTCCGCCTTTGCTCCGGCCACGATCAAGATCAATGGCCAGGCGGTGCCCATCAACAACCAAGCCTTGCCTGCCGATGCGGTGAAAAATTTGCTTGCCGAGGTCTTGCCGCCCACGCGTATCGAAGAGCTGGAAGAAACCCATGAGCTGAACATGGCCCACGCGATTGATGGCGTGGGAAATTTCCGTATTTCTGCCATGAAGCAACGCGGCACGTATGCCTGCGTGATCCGCTACATCGCCACCGACATTCCCGCGCTGGAAAGCCTGAATGTGCCCGCCGGCTTGGCCGACATGATCATGGAAAAGCGCGGCCTGATCTTGATGGTGGGCGCAACTGGCGCCGGCAAATCCACCACGCTGGCTGCGATGATGGATTACCGCAACGCCCGTATGGCCGGCCATATCCTCACCGTGGAAGATCCGGTGGAATTTATTTTCTCCAACAAGAAATCCATCGTGAACCAACGCGAGGTGGGCTCAGACACGATGGCGATGCAAACCGCTCTGAAAAATGCCCTGCGCCAAGCGCCTGATGTGATATTGATCGGCGAGATACGCGACCGCGAAACCATGAGCGCGGCGATTGCCTATGCCCAATCGGGCCACCTGTGTTTGGCCACCATGCACGCCAACAACAGCTATCAGGCGCTCAACCGCATCTTGAGCTTCTACCCGGTGGAAGTGCGCCCCACCATGCTGGGCGATCTGGCCGCTGCACTCAAAGCCATCATCTCCCAGCGCCTCTTGCGCACGGTGGAGGGCAAGCGCGCGCCGGCGGTGGAGATCATGTACAACACAAAATTAGTGCAAGACTTGATCGAAAAAGGCGATTTCTCCGGCGTCAAAGAAGCCATGGAAAAATCCATGACCGACGGCTCACAAACCTTCGAGCAAGACATTGCCCGCCTGATTGTGGAAGGCACTGTGGAGCGCAAAGAGGGCGTGAACCACGCTGACAGCCCGACCAACCTCATGTGGCGCTTGGCCAATGATTTCGCCGCAGCCAAGAAAGCCGCCGAACAGCCCGAAGAGGAAGAAGATACCGGCCCATCCTTCACCGAGATCACGCTCGATGTAAAGCAAGGCGCTTGACATCAGCGGTAGAAGGCTTCGACCTTGCCTTTGACTTTGATCAGCAAAGGTCGGCCCTTACGATCCACCGTCTTGCCCGCTGGCACTTTCACCCAGCCTTCGCTGATGCAGTATTCCTCTACATCAAAGCGCTCTTTGCCATTTAAGCGAATGCCAATTTCGCGCTCCAAGGCTGCAGCCACATAGTGCGGGCTGCGCGGGTCGATGCTCAAATGGTCGGGCAAAGCCGGGGCGGTGTTGTCTGAAGATGTCGTTGTGTCAGTCATAGCTTGAATTGTCCCTGATTTGCCGAGCCTTCAGCCGAGGTTTGTAGCCCATGCCACACCCGGATCGCCGCATAAGCATCATTGGCTGCGTAAATCAATTGCTGCTCGCTCAAAGTTGGCAGCGCCCAATTGCTGGTGGATGCCTTTTTGGATTTGATGAAACGCTGATTGAACAGTGTGGCCACCGCCGCCTTCACGCCCAGCTCCTTACGAAACCCAAGCTTGCGAAACAGCACATTGATCTCCACAATGCCTTGCGGCTCAATGCGAAGCTTGGATCTGATGCGCTTTTGTTCGTCTCCCAAGCCAAAGCCCGCCTTCACAACATCCGGCGTCGCCAACAGTTGCGCTGCTACGGCGCGGCAATCCGGGTCGTGTAGTTGAAAAACCCAAGCATGCTCTAGCGTGGCCAGTTGCAAGACATGCGGCCCCGTGGAGATTTCGCCCACACGAAAGGTGGGTTTCGATTCCGTGTCGAAACCCCAAGCAGTGCAGGCCAAAAGCGCTTGCGCGGCATGCTGCGCCTGTGCACCCGTTCGCACACAGGTGATGTGGCGCAGTTGCAAGCGCTCAAACAAAGGCAGCGTGGCAATTTCTTCATTGCTGGGCGGTAATTGTGGGGTGCTCATGCAAGGGTGCTGGGAGAAAGATCGTGGCAAAGGTCACAAGTGCACGTATCATCGCTTATCTTTAACGTTCAAGAATAAATGCTTCAACTACTCAGGAGTTTTTGGTTGCTGGGGTGGATGTGTTGGACAGGCCTGGGCATCAGCGCTTGGGCTCAGCCGTCTGCCGTCGTCCGCCTAGATGCCAGCGCCACTCAACGCCAGAGCTACCCGCCAGCCTTGAGCGTGGCCGCTGGCTTGAGCGCCGCGCTGACAGTGCAAGAAGTGGCCCTGCTGCCGCGTGAGCGCTTTGTGGCCTTTGACCCAAACGTCACCCACCCCATCTCAATTGACAGTCCACTCTGGCTTCGCATGCAAATCGACGCGGGGCAGGCGATCAAGTCCAACTGGCAGCTTGAGATGCCCAGCGTCATCGTAGACCGCTATGAGGTGTATCAGCGCGATGCCTCAGGCAACTGGCAGATGGCGCAAGCAGGCGATCGGGTGCCACACCGAACCTGGCCGCTTCCCTCGCTTCGCCCGCGCTTTCCATTGCACACGACATGGCCCGGCGTTCAGGACATCTACATACGCGTCGTTCATCAGCTGCCGTCCACTCTTGAGCCGGTCTTGGTCGATGCGCAAACTGCCACCGAGCGCGATGCAGGCACCATGATGTCCACAGGTGTCTTGGTGGGCCTCATGCTGGCGCTGCTGCTGATTTGCTTGCAAATGGTGCTCTCGTACCGAGACTGGACTTACCTGTGGTATGCCGCTTATTTGCTGTTCATCATGCTGTCGTCGTTGGCATACGTTGGCGTAGGGCAAAAATTCTTGTGGCCCACTGCCTCCAAATTCTCAAGCGATGTGATGGTGTATTTCGTCCTAGCGGCCTTTTGTTTCAATCTGTTGTTTGTGAACGCGATGTTTGGAAAATGGCTGGGTAAAACCTACCGCCGTGTGACCTATTTGTTGATGGCGGCCTGCGTGGTCTATATGGGTGTCAACTACTACATGGACAGATACGCACCCACAATCGTGTATTTCTTAGCGATCACGACAAGCTCGTGCGCCTTCATCCTGTTCACGGCAGTGCAAGCTTGGCGCAAAGGCGTGCCCTACAGTGGCTATTGGCTGCTGGTGTATATCCCGTATTTGATCAGCATTGTCTTGGTGCTGGCGCAAGCCGTAGGTCGCCTCAACCTGCCTTGGCTGCCCGTCGACACACCCATGCTCACGGCCATGGTGGAAGCCGTGGCCATGATGTTTTGCCTGAACGCCTACAGTCGCGAGAGGCA
>JBJTSL010000469.1:0-2475 GCA_046076625.1 Allobrachymonas sp. | reverse complement strand
CGCGACAACCCCGAGCGCGTGGAATTCGTTGGCTACAACACGCAGCGTGTGCGCTATCTGGCTTTCATCATTTCGGGTTTTTTCGCTGGCATTGCAGGCGGCTTGGGATCGATTTTGTTTGAGATCGTCACGGCAGAAGTGGTGGGTGCGGCGCGTTCGGGTGGCTATTTGCTGTTCACCTTCTTGGGCGGTGCTACCTTCTTCTTTGGCCCAATTATTGGCGGCATTCTGATGGTGCTGGCTTTTGTACTCCTGTCGGAATTGACCAAGGCGTGGCTTCTTTATCTCGGTTTGATCTTCCTGTTCATGGTGATGTATGCCCCCGGCGGCATTGCGTCGCTGATCATGATGAATTTGCGCGTGGCGGCCTTCGGCTTCTTGCGAAAATTGTGGGTCAGCTACATTGGGTTAGCTGTCTGCGCCTTGATTATTTTGCTCGGCGCGGGCGCCATGATTGAGATGGTTTATCACCTGCAATTGAATGTGGCGCTGGGCAGTCAAATGAAGTTCATGGGCATGCCGCTCGATGCCAAGGGCATCAACAGTTGGTTTGGTGCGGGCTTCATTTTCTTGACAGGCTTGGGCTTGTTTGAACTTGCGCGTCGTCAGTTCCTCAAGGAATGGAGCCAAATCCAAGATGATATTGAGAAAGAGATCAAACGCAGGGAGGCCGCGCTATGAGCTCTCCCATCCTTGAACTTAAAGATCTGCGCAAGAGTTTTGGCAAAACCGAAATCATTCGTGGCGTGAACCTCGCGGTCAACGCCGGTGAGCGCGTGGCCGTGATTGGACCGAATGGCGCTGGCAAATCAACACTGTTCAACTTGATCTCCGGCCGCTTCGAGCCCAGCAGCGGCGAGATGCTGCTCAAAGGCCAGCGCATCAACGGCAAAAAACCGTTTGAAATCAACCGCATGGGCCTTTCACGCAGCTTCCAAATCACGAATATTTTCCCTAAGCTCAGCGTCTTTGAAAACTTGCGCTGCGGCGTGCTGTGGAGCTTGGGCTACAAGTATTCCTTCTGGAAATTCCTGGCCGATCTGGACGATGCCAACGAGCGCACCGAAGAGTTGATGGAGCAAATTCGCCTTGATAAAAAGCGCGATGTGCTCGCCACGAACCTCACTTATGCTGAGCAGCGCGCGCTGGAAATCGGCATCACGATTGCAGGCGGCGCAGAAGTGATCCTGCTCGATGAGCCCACCGCCGGGATGAGCAAGACCGAAACGCAGAACTTTATCAAGCTCATTCGCCAAGTGACGGAGGGAAAGACTTTGCTCACTGTGGAGCACGACATGGGCGTGGTGTTTGGCCTAGCCGACAAAATCGCGGTGGTGGTTTACGGCGAAGTGCTCGCCTTTGATAGGCCAGACGCCGTGCGTGCGAATGCCAAGGTGCAGGAGGCGTATCTCGGCTCGCCCGTGGCCGATGGCCAAGCTGGAGGACATTGAAATGAGCACCGAACTCTTAACTGTGGACAACCTGCATGGCTACTACGGCAAAAGCCATGTGCTGCATGGCGTGCAATTCAGCATCGGGCAGGGTGAAATTGTGGCGCTCTTGGGCCGCAATGGCTCCGGCCGCAGCACCACCGCCAAAGCCATCATGGGCTTGGTCGATTGCACTGGTTCCATGAAATGGCGCGGCGACGAAATCCTTGGCAAAAAAGCCTTTGATGTGGCGCACTTAGGGATCGGCTATGTGCCCGAAAACCGCGATATTTTCCCCACACTCACCGTACACCAAAACCTCATGCTCGGCCAAAAGCGCGGCGCAAAAAACCCGCGCTG
Organism: Allobrachymonas sp.; assembly: GCA_046076625.1. Taxonomy (GTDB): domain Bacteria; phylum Pseudomonadota; class Gammaproteobacteria; order Burkholderiales; family Burkholderiaceae_C; genus JANMDU01. The sequence goes on along the minus strand of JBJTSL010000469.1, from coordinate 685 downwards.
GAGCTTTGACGACATGTACCAAATGTTCCCCCGCTTGAAGGAACGCCAACACACCGAAGCTGGCGTGATGAGCGGCGGCGAGCAGCAAATGCTCACGCTATGCCGCACACTCATGGGTGACCCCGATCTCATCATCATCGACGAACCAACCGAAGGTCTCGCGCCCAAAATCGTGGAGCTGGTCGGCGAATACCTCAAAGAGCTCAAAAAACGCGGTGTTTCCGTGCTTCTCATCGAACAAAAACTCACGATCGCCATGGCGATTTCTGACCGCGCATTGGTCATGGGTCATGGCAGCATCGTGTTCACTGGCACACCGGATTCGCTGCGCACCGATCCCTATATTCGTAAGGAATGGCTGGAAGTTTGACGAATAAATGCAGTTCTGCACTGCTCTATGCACGCAAAAATCAAGCCGGCGAAGAGCGCAGTGCGTAGGTTTTGCCGTCTAGCCAGAGGAACTCTGCCCGCAAGATGGGGCTGCCTTTTTCATCTTTGAAGATGAAGCCGAGTAGGGCGAGGGATTGGCCGCTTTTGATTTCGGGCACTTTCCAGGCTTCCATGCGGGTAAGCGGGGCCAATTCGATTTCCCAAGTTTTGTCGGACCGTTTTGGCAGCGTGGCCTTTTTGAGCAGGCCGGGCGCGTCCACGCTGGCAGATTGGGCAGGAATGCTGCGGCTGGCCA
>JBJTSL010000468.1:0-2617 GCA_046076625.1 Allobrachymonas sp. | reverse complement strand
TTTTGCCGCAGCGTTTGCATTTGAGTGAGTCGCTGTCGGTGCGCGGCAAAAAGCCCACCGAGCGCCCGCGCCAAGCATCGCGCTGTGCACCACGCAACGCCAACACATCTTGCCCCGCCACTTGCAGCCTGCCCCGCGCACCCAAGAGCAACGCGCAGCATAGCGCTAGCAGGGTCGATTTACCCGAACCCGAAGCGCCGTGCAGCAGGAGCACCCCACCCTGCGGCAATGCAAGATCGGGAAAGCGCATCACTGCGCCGCCCGGGTAGGAAAAACTCACATCTTGGGAGACCAACATGCTGCAATGATACGCAGCAGCGAATCAGGATCAGACTCTATTTGGCTAATCGCGCAAAAGTCTTGCGGAATTTCGCCACCTTGGGCGCAGCCACCGCCATGCAATAGCCCTGATACGGATTGCGTTCAAAAAAGTCTTGGTGGTAGTCTTCAGCGGCGCTATAGTTTTGCATTGGCAGCACCTCGGTCACGATCGGGCTACCAAACACCTTGTCTTGACTCATTTCGCGGATGATGTCGTTGGCTGCATCTTGCTGCTCTGGCGTTGAGAAATAGATTCCACTGCGATACTGCGTGCCGACATCATTGCCTTGGCGGTTGAGCTGAGTGCAATCGTGCACGACAAAGAAAATCTCCAAAATCTCGCGGGTGGAGATCACCGCCGGGTCATATACCAGCTTCACCACCTCATTGTGCCCAGTCTGTCCGGTGCACACATCTTCATAGCTGGGATTCTTCACATGCCCATTGCAATAGCCAGACTCCACATCCAGCACGCCTTTGACCTCTTTGTACACCGATTCGGTGCACCAAAAGCAGCCGCCGCCGAGCGTGAGGGTTTGGGGAGAAGGGGTAGTCGAGGTAGTCATAACGCATTGTCGCATTGACGATTCAAGCCCTTACACACGACGGGTATGTCGCCGTAGAATGAGTTAAATCACTTTGCCATGCTAACTGACTTCTTTTACACCCTCCGCAGCGCCAAGCTGCCCGTCTCCGTCAAGGAGTATCTGACCCTGCTTGAAGCGATGAAAGAAGGCGTGGTGGGGCCTGCGAGCGAGGATGGCTATCGGATTGACGATTTTTACTTCTTAAGCCGCATGGCTTTGGTCAAAGACGAGAAGCACTTTGATAAGTTTGACCGCGCGTTTGCCGCTTACTTCAAAGGTGTGGAGATGGTGGCCGATTTCACGCAAGATGTGCCGTTGGAATGGCTACGGAAAAATCTTGAGCTAGAGCTCTCACCCGAAGAGAGAGCCAAGATCGAAGCGATGGGCTGGGATGAGCTGATGGAGACGCTCAAAAAGCGTTTTGAAGAGCAAAAAGAGCGGCATGAAGGCGGCAACCGCATGATTGGCACGGGTGGCACCTCACCCTTCGGCGCTTATGGCTTCAATCCCCAAGGCATTCGCATTGGCCAAAAAGGCGGGCGCAACAAATCGGCTGTGAAAGTGTGGGACCAGCGCGCTTACCGCGACTATGACGACACGCAAGAGCTGGGCACACGCAACATCAAGGTGGCACTACGCCGCCTGCGCAAGTTCGCCCGCTTGGGCGCGGAAGACGAACTCGATTTAGACCACACCATCCGCAAAACCGCCGAAAACGCGGGCTACCTCGACATCAAAATGCGCCCCGAGCGGCATAACAATGTGAAGGTGCTGCTCCTTATGGATGTGGGCGGCACGATGGATGAGCACATCAAGCGCGTGGAAGAGCTGTTCTCTGCCACCAAGCAAGAGTTCAAGCATTTGGAGTTTTACTACTTCCACAACTGCGTGTATGACTTCATGTGGAAAAACAACCGTCGCCGCTTTGCGGAAAAATTCCCCACGATGGACATCATTCGCAAATACAACAAAGACTACAAGCTGATCTTTGTGGGCGATGCGACGATGAGCCCCTATGAAATCTTGCAGCCTGGCGGCAGCGTGGAATACAACAACGAGGAGGCCGGCAGCCTCTGGCTCCAGCGCCTGACCGAAGCTTTCCCTAAGTTTGCTTGGGTCAACCCCGAGCCACAAGGCGTGTGGGAATACCGCCAAAGCATCGGCATCATCCGCCAGATGATGAATGACCGCATGTTTCCGCTCACTCTGCAAGGGCTGGAAGGCGCAATGCGGCTGCTGTCCAAGTAGTCGCGAAACGGCTTAGAAATTCAGCGAGCGAATCGCTTTTTTGCTGTCTGATTGCTGCTGGAGCTCGGCCTGTGTCAAAAGCCATTGGTATTGCGTTGTTGCATCATCGCCGAGCCCGTCGGCTTGCTCATCGGGCAACAGTGCGGCGCTGATCAGTAGCTTGGCTTGCGTGCCAACGGGCAGTAGGTCTGAAGGCCGCAAAGACTGCGCGAGCAAATGTGTCGCCATTTCGATCACACGGGCGGCATTGACTGGGCCTTCGATTAGGAGCGCAAACTGCTGGCCTTCTAGGCGCGCGGCCATGTCAATTTCCCGGCTGATGCTACGCAATTGATTCGCGGTGAGCAAAAGTGCAGTGTTGGCTATTTGCTCACCAAATTCCTTGTGAATCATCGCGTGATTGGCCAAGCGCACATGCAGCAAGCCGACACGATGCCCGAACCTTCTGGCGCGCAGCAGAC
>JBJTSL010000467.1:0-2570 GCA_046076625.1 Allobrachymonas sp. | reverse complement strand
TAGTCAATGTCAAGAACTGCCACGCGCTGCTTGCCGCCGTCCCGCAAGGTTTGCGCGGCAATCGCACCGTTGTTGATGAACGAGTAGCCGCCCATGAAGGCGGGCCGGCATGGTGGCCGGGTGGGCGGGTGAGGGCGAAGGCTGATTTTTCGCCTGCGAGGATGGCTTGCGCAGCGGCGAGGGCGCAGGCGGCGCCTTGCGTAGCTGCTGCGTAGCTGCCTTGCGTCAAAGGCGTGCCAGAGTCAAAGGCGTATTGGCCTAGGCGGGCTGCGAAGTTGCGCGGCGGCGCATCGGTGCGAAAGGCATGGGGCTGGGCCAGCGGCCAAACTGAAGGCAGGGCGTCGCGCTGCGCATTGGTGGGGTCGAGCGCGACCCATTCATCCCATGCGGTTTCTAGAAAGCTTAAGTAGTCAGGCGTGTGTACCGATTGCAGCGCGGCTTGCAGCCCAGGATTGGGCAGCGGTGCCGCGACTTCGCCCAAGGCGCGGCGCTGGATTTCAGCGAGCACGTATTCCAAGCGATCCGGCACTTCATGGCAATCGACCATACGGCCACGGAACATTTCTTGCTTACCTACATGCAGCTGATGCGATGTGTTGTGGAAGATTTTCATTGGGGGATGATAAGGGAGTGCGATGCACGGTGAGTTTTTGCAATACGAAAGCGCAATACCATTTGATGAAAAATAAAACGTGCTGCACTGCCACATTTTTTCTCAATGTAAAAAAATACTTCCCGCAATGCAAAAAAGTTCTGTAACTCATTGATTTTTATAGGAATAGAATTACTCTTCTATAAGACACAAGATCTTGCATTGGTCTTATATAAGAGTTATAGTCTCCCCATCGATTTTTTCTTTTCATCAACCTCAAGGAGTAAGGACCATGGCGAACAAAACCCGTGCCGAACAAATCGCTCAGCTCGAGCAAGATTGGGCGAGTAACCCACGCTGGAAAGGCGTCAAGCGCGGCTACAGCGCTGCAGACGTGGTGCGTCTGCGTGGCAGCAAGCAGCTGGACTACACGCTGGCCAAAGAGGGCTCTGAAAAGCTCTGGCGTTTGGTCAATGGCGAAGCAGCCAAGGGCTATGTGAACGCCTTCGGCGCTATCACTGCTGGCCAAGCCATGCAGCAAGCCAAAGCAGGCCTCGAAGCCGTGTATCTCTCTGGCTGGCAAGTCGCCGCCGACGGCAACACGTCTGAGACGATGTACCCTGACCAGTCTTTGTACGCTTACGACTCCGTGCCTACCATGGTGCGCCGCATCAACAACACCTTCAAGCGTGCTGACGAGATCCAGTGGAGCCGTGGCATTGAGCCAGGCCACAAAGATTTCATCGAGTACTTCTTGCCTATCGTGGCAGATGCGGAAGCTGGCTTTGGCGGCGTGCTCAATGCGTTTGAGCTGATGAAGAACATGATCACCTCGGGCGCTTCCGGCGTTCACTTTGAAGACCAATTGGCTGCTGTGAAGAAATGCGGCCACATGGGCGGCAAAGTGCTCGTGCCGACGCAAGAGGCGGTTGAGAAGCTGATCGCTGCGCGTTTCGCTGCCGACGTGATGGGCGTGCCCACGATCGTGTTGGCTCGCACCGATGCAGAGGCTGCCAACCTGATCACCAGCGATCACGACGCGAATGACAAGCCTTTCCTCACCGGCGAGCGCACACCAGAAGGCTTCTACCGCGTGAAAAATGGCTTGGAGCAAGCCATCAGCCGCGGCGTGGCTTATGCGCCTTACGCTGACCTCGTGTGGTGCGAAACCGGCGTGCCAGACATTGGCTTCGCTCGCGAGTTCGCGCAAGCTGTGCACGCTGCCTGCCCCGGCAAGCTGCTGTCGTACAACTGCTCACCCTCGTTCAACTGGAAGAAAAACCTCGACGACAAGCAAATCGCTTCTTTCCAAGAAGACCTGTCGGCATTGGGCTACAAGTACCAGTTCATCACCTTGGCTGGCATCCACATCAATTGGTTCCAAACCTTCCAATTCGCCCACGCATACGCACGCGGCGAAGGCATGAAGCACTACACCAATATGGTTCAAGAGCCCGAATTCGCCGCCCGCGAAAAAGGTTATACCTTCGTGTCGCACCAGCAAGAAGTGGGCGCAGGCTACTTCGACGACGTGACCACCGTGATCCAAGGCGGCTCCTCTAGCGTGAAAGCGCTGACTGGCTCGACCGAAGAAGAGCAGTTTCACTAAGCACTGCGAGCTAAGCGCTGAAGGCGCTTTGGCCTAAACAAGAACCCGTTGCAGAGATGCAGCGGGTTTTTTTGTGGCATCAGTTCGCACAAATGAGCTACCAAGATGCTCAGCCAGCGATTGTGATGGACGCTTTTGCCGTCTGCTGCTCAACCAAAAACGCTGAAGTTCAGTTGGGGTTTGGCTTGGGCACAGGACTCGCCCCAAGCGGACCGGTGTAGAGCGCTTTGTCTCGCCCACCGAATCGCGCAACGAGTTGGTCTTGGTCTGCTTTTGCTTGTTTGTCCACAGCGACAGGGTCGAGCTGTTGTCGCAAAAGCGCTTCGAAATGCAATCGAATGTGCGCGTGGTTTGGATCGCTCGCGAGAT
>JBJTSL010000466.1:0-2291 GCA_046076625.1 Allobrachymonas sp. | reverse complement strand
GATCGAGTTCGCGGAGCGCCACCATGGCGATGGCGAGATCGTTTCTCGGCGCGTGGAGGGGGATATTCATCGCTACACATGGGCGGATGTGGCCAAACGCTCGCGGCAGGTGGCGGGGGCGTTGGATGGGATGAAGCTGGCATTTTCAGACCGGGTGGCGACGCTGGCTTGGAATGGGTATCGGCATTTGGAGCTGTATTTCGGTGTAAGCGGATCGGGACGGGTGCTTCACACGATCAATCCGCGTTTGCATCCCGATCAGGTGGCTTGGATTGCCAACCATGCGGAAGACCAGGTTCTTTGCTTTGACATGAGCTTTTTGCCGATTGTGCAGGCAGTGCATGCGCGTTGCACGACGGTAAAGCAGTTTGTGGCGATGTGTGATGCGGATAAATTGCCTGTGGACAGTGGCATACCGAGCCTCATCAGCTATGAAGCTTGGATTGGCCAGCAGCCCACGAGCTACAACTGGCCGCAGTTCGACGAGAACCGCGCCTCCAGCATGTGCTACACGAGTGGGACGACGGGTAACCCCAAGGCCGCCCTGTATTCGCACCGCTCCACCACGCTGCATGCGTATGCAGCGGCACTGCCGGATGTGATGTCGCTGAGCGCACGCGATTCAGTGCTCCCGGTCGTACCGATGTTTCACGTCAACGCTTGGGGCATTCCCTACAGCGCGGCACTCACGGGTTGCAAATTGGTGTTTCCCGGGCCTGCACTCGATGGCAAGTCTGTCTACGAGCTGATTGAGGCGGAGAAGGTGAGCTATGCGGCTGGTGTGCCCACGGTGTGGCAAATGCTCCTCGGGCATATGAAGCCCGCGGGCTTGAAATTCTCCACACTCAAGCGCACGGTGATTGGCGGCAGCGCTTGCCCGCCGGCAATGATTCAATCTTTCCAACAAGACTACGGCGTAGAAGTCCTGCACGCTTGGGGCATGACGGAAATGTCTCCCTTGGGCACGCTCAACACGCTGAAAAATAATCAACTCAGCCTGCCTGCGGATGAGCAAATGAAAATACGCTTGAAGCAAGGTCGCGCGATTTACGGCGTGGATATGAAGATTGTGGACGCCGATGGAGCCGAGCAGCCTTGGGATGGCAAGACCTATGGCGATTTGCTTGTCAAAGGCCCATGGATCGTGAAGGAATATTTCAAAGGCGAGGGCGGAGATCCTCTGCGGGATGGTTGGTTTCCCACTGGCGATGTGGCTACGATTGATGCCAATGGCTTTATGCAAATCACCGATCGCAGCAAGGATGTGATCAAAAGCGGCGGCGAGTGGATCAGCTCGATTGACGTGTAAAACATCGCCATGGCGCACCCGGCAATTGCCATGGCCGCTTGTGTGGGCATGCCGCATCCCAAGTGGGATGAGCGGCCGATCATTGCCGTGGTGAAGAAGCCGGGCATGGACGTAAGCGTGGCGGATCTGCTGAAGTTTTATGAAGGCAAAACGGCCAAATGGCAAATCCCTGATGATGTGGTTTTCGTTGATGCGATTCCGCTGGGAGCTACTGGCAAGATGCAGAAGATGAAGCTGCGTGAACAGCTCAAAGACTACAAACTTCCTTCGGCTTAAATTGTGCAGTCACCTTTGCGATAGCCGCACTGCTGCTACGGATTTGCATGCGGGCAATCCCCTAGCGTGTTTTCGCTCTGCGTCCGTTAACCTCTCACCATTGTTTTACTTGGAGACTTTGCTATGAATTTAACTTTCAAAACCCTCTCGCTCAGCGTTGCTCTGGCATGCGCTGGTGTGGCTATTGCTCAAGCCCCTGCTAAACCAGCAGCGCCAGCCAAAGCTGCTGCCGCCCCTGCCAAAGCCGCTGCTGGCCCACTGGCCGGTCAAACCGTCAAGATCGCTCTGATCGATCCACAAAGCGGCTTGATGGGTCCCGTCGGTTTGAACCAACTTAAATCTTTCCAGTTCTTCGCAGAGAAGTTCAGCCAAAACAACCCAGCCGGTGTGAAGTTTGAACTCGTCGGCTTTGACAACAAACTCAGCCCCGCCGAGAGCTTGAACGCACTCAAAGCAGCAACTGACCAAGGCATTCGCTACATCACGCAAGGCAACGGCTCTTCTGTGGCTGGAGCACTGATTGATGCGGTCAACAAACACAACGAGCGCAACCCCGGTAAGGAAATTTTGTTCCTGAACTACGCTGCCGTGGATCCAGATTTCACCAACAGCAAGTGCAGCTACTGGCATTTCCGGTTTGATGCAGACACCTCCATGAAGATGGAAGCACTGGTGGAGAACTTGAAGAGCGATACGAGCGTGAAGA
>JBJTSL010000465.1:0-2546 GCA_046076625.1 Allobrachymonas sp. | reverse complement strand
AATCCCCAAAACCGCGATTGAATCTTGCTGTGCCACCGCAATGGCAAGCCGCAGACTGTGCGTGTAGGCCCCTGCATCGGCCACAAAATGATCAGAAGGACTCGTCACCAGGATCGCATCCTGCCCCGCCTGAGTCGCTTGCAAGGCCGCCAATGTCAAGGCAGCAGCCGTGTTGCGGCCTACGGGCTCTAGGATCAATGCAGCCTGCTGAACTTGGATCTCCCGCAGCTGCTCCAACGCAATGAACCGGTGGTCTTCATGCGTGACAACGATGCTGGGAGTGAGTTTGATTTCATCGTTTGCGAGCGCCAGCAAGCGCTGCGCCGTCTCCTGAAACAAGCTATTGCGCCCTTGCAGAGACAAAAATTGCTTGGGAAAACCCGCGCGCGACAAAGGCCACAAGCGTGTTCCAGAACCGCCGCACAGAATGACGGGGCAGACACGCATCATGCGGCATCCACAGAGGTCTGAGCAAGGCTTTTGCGCAAATCATCAATCTGCGCTTGAAGCCGCTCATATTCCATCACTTTGACTTGCAAAAACTCGGCTGTTAAATCTGCTCTTGCTGTAATGCCTGCGGGGGTCAGCACATAGGCATAGGCCAGCTTGTTTTTGCTGTTTTTGAAGTTTTGCGCTTTCAAGAAACCCTTGGCCAGCAACGCTTTGAGGCAGTAATTGACTTTGCCCAAGCTCACGCCCAATTCCAAGGCCAGCTCGCGCTGGTTGAGCCTAGGTTGCTGCGACAGCACTTGCAGAGCGCGCAAATCGGTTTCTAAAGCTGATGTGTTCATGAGTTGAACAGATGCTACCAGAGCTGCATTCCAAAAACCTATTTCCTCCATGCGAATTCTCTGTTTTGGTCGATTTTTTGACGAAATTCCTGGCGGAATGCAAACGCATGTGGATCATCTGTTTCGCTCGATGCGTGGGCATGTGGACTATGTCCATTTGGTGCCCAGCCGCGATGGGCGCTCATTTGAGGGGCAATTGCATGGTTTTCCGTTGATTCGCACGCCCAGTTGGAATGTAGATGGTTCTCTGGCTCTGTCACCCGGCTTGTGGGTCAAAGCGCGTGCCCTGCATCACGAAAAACCCTTTGATCTGGTGCATTTGCATTTCCCTGACCCCATGTCGCACATCGCTTCTTGGGCGATTCCAGCACATGTGCCGCGCGTGATCAGTTGGCATGCAGACATCGTGCGGCAAAAACTCATGCTGACGGCGTATCGACCCTTTTTGTGTGCCGCCCTGCGCCATTGCAGCGCCATCGTGGTGGCCACTCCAGCGCATATCAGAAGCTCTCCTGAGTTGTCTCAGCCCCAGTATCAGCACAAAGAGCATGTCATTCCCTACGGCTTTGATTTGATGCACCATGCACAGCGCTTGCCTTTGGCGGATGGGTTGCGCCAAAAGCATTCCGGGCAGTTGATCTTCGCTTTGGGACGGCATGTACATTACAAAGGCTTTGATGTGCTGATACAAGCGATGGCGCAGTTGCCCGCTGATGCGCAGCTTTTGATCGGCGGCGAAGGCCCTTTGACTACAGCTTGGAAATCCTTGGCTGCGCAGTCACCCGCTTCCTCGCGCATTCAATTCGTCGGCAAGATCCCAGATGAAGAACTGCCCGCTTACTTCCAGGCCTGTGATGTGTTTTGCCTGCCCGCCGTGAACCAAGCCGAGGCTTTTGGCATCGTACAGGTAGAAGCTTTTGCCTGCGGCAAGCCCGTCGTGAGTACGCGACTGAACAACGGCGTGGATTTTGTGAACCAAGATGGCATCACGGGCTATACCGTCACACCTTCGAGTGTGGACGAACTTGCTGCGGCCCTGAACAAATTGCTGACTGATGCCGAGCTGCGCGCCAAATTCGGTCAACAGGCTTTGCAGCGCGCTCAGCAAGAGTTTTCGCTGGAAGCTTTGCGCAGTAAAACCTTGGCGGTGTATGAGCAAGCCATCCGTGGGGCTGCCGCTCGATGAAAGTGCTGGTCACCGGCGCAACAGGCTTTGTCGGCCGCGCATTGTGTGATGCTTTGGTGCAATCCAAGCATCAGGTGGTGGCGATATCGCGCTCGCCGTGGGAAATGCAGCCCACCTCCAGTTCGCTATCAAATTCAGAGCAATCTACGCAGGTTTTATGCCGGGTAACTGCCGATTTCGGCAATACTTTGGGTATTCAAGCGCCTCTGGAGGCTTGTCATGCCGTGGTTCATTGCGCAGCACGTGTGCATCAGGTGCGCGAAACCAGCACCGATCCTTTGGCCGACTACAGGCTTGTGAACACCCATGCAACGCTCAATCTCGCTAAGGTTGCGGCGCAAGCAGGCGTCAGGCGCTTTGTGTTTTTGAGCTCGGTCAAGGTCAACGGTGATTTCAGTCCTGCTGGTCAGCCCTTCAAAGCAGAGCAAGCGGCTCCAGCTGACCCTTATGGCCTTAGCAAATGGGAAGCGGAAATGGGTTTGCGGGAAATTGCCGCCAAGACCGGCATGGAGCTTGTCATCATTCGACCTCCCCTCGTCTATGGCCCAGGTGTGCAAGCCAACTTTCTC
>JBJTSL010000464.1:0-6362 GCA_046076625.1 Allobrachymonas sp. | reverse complement strand
GATCGCGCCAAAAAGCTTTGAAATCAGGTATTTCACCTCGTCTTTGCGACTGCCAGGCAGCAAGGCGACCACGGTATCGCCTTGTCCCAAGCCAAGCAGGGCACGCGCCGCTGCACGATCGGGCTGCATGGGAATCACCTGCGCCAGCGGATGCCCCACGTAGGTGGCGGGAAGCTGCGCATCGTCATAGAGTTTTTTCTCAAAAGGGAATATGCAAAGCATGTGATTGACTGATTGCACGATCTTTTGGATGCGCTCAGGCCGCCAAGCCCAGATGCTGGGGCTCACGAAATGCGCTGTCTTGATGCCTGCGGCTTTGAGATCGCACTCCAAGTCAAGATTGAAATCGGGCGCATCTATGCCAATGAAAATATCGGGCGGATCTTTCAGCAAACGCGTTTTCAATTCATTGCGAATACCCACAATCTCTCGGTAATGGCGCAGCACTTCGATGTAGCCGCGCACCGCCAGCTTCTCGCTCGGCCACCAGGCTTGCATGCCGCGCTTGATCATCTGCGGCCCGCCAATGCCAAAGAACTGCGCTTTCGGCCAACGCGCTTTCAAACCATCGAGCAGCAATCCACCGAGCAAGTCACCCGAGGTCTCGCCGGCCACGAGTGCGATGCGTCGCGCTTGGTCGCTCATGCTAGAGGCCAGAAATAATCAACGCACAATGCCGCGCTGCCGGTTGGTTTGCTGCAAAAATGTGAGCATGCCATGCACATCCTCTGCAGCCTCAGGGTATTTTTCACTCAACTTTCTGATCTCGGCCTGGGCAGCCTCCAAGGTCAGATCATCACGGTACAGCGCTTTGTGCATGGCCTTCACGGCAGAAATTCGCTCAGTGCTGAAACCTCGCCGACGCAGGCCTTCAAAATTCATGCTGCGGGCATTCGCAGGCTGACCTTGGCACATCACATAGGGCGGCACATCGGCAAACAGCAGTGAGCACATCGCCGTCATTGCATGCGCACCGATGCGCACAAACTGGTGTACCACGGTGAAGCCACCCAAGATCACAAAATCATCCACGATCACATGGCCAGCAAGCTGCGAGTTGTTGGCCATGATGGTGTCGTTGCCAACGATGCAATCATGCGCCAGATGCACATACGCCATGAGCCAATTGCGGTCACCCACACGCGTGATGCCTCCACCGCCGGGTGATCCGATGTTGAAGGTGGTGAACTCGCGGATAGTATTGTCGTCGCCGATGATCAATTCGCAGGGCTCACCCGCGTACTTCTTGTCTTGCGGAATCGCGCCCAGCGAGGAGAACTGGAAAATGCGATTGCGCTGGCCAATTGAAGTGTGGCCTTCAATCACGACATGCGGGCCCACCGCAGTGCCTGCCCCAATCTTCACATGGGGGCCAATGATGCTATAGGCACCCACGCTCACCGAGTTGTCGAGCTCGGCCTTCGGGTCAATCAGCGCCGTGGCGTGAATCTGCGCCATGTTCAGCCAATCTTGCGCATGGTGCACATCAATTCGGCTTCCACCGCCACTTCCGTGCCCACCAGAGCCTGCGCCTTGAATTTGAAGATACCAGCCTTCATACGATCCAAGCTCACATTCAACAGCAATTGATCGCCTGGTTCGACCGGGCGCTTGAAACGGGCGCCATCAATACCAGCGAAGTAATACACCGTCTTGTCATCATGTGTGACGCCCAAGGTGTCAAATGACAGCAGCGCTGCCGCCTGCGCCAAGGCCTCCAGCATCAGCACGCCGGGCATCACCGGGCGATGTGGAAAATGCCCTTCAAAAAATGGCTCATTGATGGTGACGTTTTTGATGGCCTTGATGGACTTGCCTTTTTCCAGCTCCAGCACACGATCCACGAGGAGAATCGGGTAGCGGTGCGGCAATTGTTTGAGGATTTGGTGAATGTCCATCATGATGTTTTCAAAGCTTTTTCCAACTCGCGCACTCGCTTGCGCAACTCATCCAATTGTCGCAGAGAGACGGCATTTTTCTCCCATTGCTTGCGGGTGTCTATCGGGAACATGCCGGTGTAGGTGCCGGGCTCGGTGATGGAGCGCATCACGGTGCTTGATGCGGAGATGTGCACATGGTCGGCAATCTCCAGATGCCCCAAAATGACCGCACCGCCGCCCACGGTGCAATACGCGCCAATTCTGGCACTGCCCGCCACGCCCGCATTGCCCGCCATCGCCGTGTGTCGGCCAATGTGCACGTTGTGGCCGATTTGAATCAGGTTATCGAGCTTCACACCGTCTTCGATCACAGTATCGTCTAACGCACCCCGATCAATACAAGTGTTGGCGCCAATTTCCACATCATTGCCAATACGCACTGCACCCAGCTGCTCAATCTTTTCCCAGGATTTGTCTGCGCGCGGCGCAAAGCCAAAACCGTCTGCGCCGATTACCACGCCTGGATGCAGGATGCAACGCTCGCCGATGGCACAGCGCTCACCGACGCTCACTCTCGCGGTCAAGCGCGTGCTCGCGCCAATGCTGGCGTGTGCACCGACGATGCATAGCGGGCCCACTACGGCGCTGGTATGGACCTGCGCGGTTTCATGCACAACGGCACTGGGGTGAATGCCGCTGGGCTGCTTGTTCTGACTTTCCTTGCGCCACCATTGGGACAGGCGAGCGTAGTAAAGATAGGGCTGCGGTGTGACGATGCAGATGCCACCACGCGCAAGATAGTCTTTCGCAGCCACCAAAGAATCGGCTGCAAGAATCACACAACTGGCCTGCGTCTGCGCCAATTGCGCGGCATAGCGCGCATGGCTCAAAAAACTGATGCTGCCAAGCGCAGCCGTTTTGAGGGGCGCGATTCGCTCAATCGGCGCATCGTCTACACCGTTGAGGCCTACTTGAAGCTGCCCACCAAGGGCTTGAACAATGTGAAGGGCGCTGGTCAGCATGGCCAGCCTAAGCGCAACTGATCAGCGACCCGCCGCATCTAAAGCGCGGATCACGCGATCCGTGATGTCATGCTTGGGATTGAAATACACGGCTTCTTGCAAGATCACATCGTATTTCTCCGCTTCCGCCACTTGCTTGACGATGCGGTTGGCGCGCTCAAGCACGCCTTGCAATTCTTCATTTTTGCGGTTATTCAGATCTTCTTGGAATTCGCGGCGCTTGCGCTGGAAATCGCGGTCTTGCTCCACCAAGGTACGTTGACGGGTATTGCGCTGAGACTCGGAAAGGGTAGGCGCATCTTTTTCAAACTTTTCTGAATCCACACGCAGCTTCTCGCCTTGCGCCACCAACTCTCGCTCACGTCGAGCAAACTCAGCCTCCAACTTGGTCTGAGCCGACTTGGCCATGTTGGCCTCGCGGAATATGCGATCCGTGTTCACAAAGCCGATACGGAATTCCTGCGCTTGCGCCACAGAACCGAGCACCGCCACACCAACCAACACCAAGGACAACAAGGTAGATTTCATGTCAAACAACTTCAAAATGTACTTCCGATCTGGAATTGCAATTTCTGGATTTTATCTCCAGCTTGCTTGCGCACTGGATTGGCAATGGCCAAGCGCAAAGGACCCACGGGTGAAACCCAGCTCAGACCCACGCCCACGGAGGCGCGCATATCGGCGAAGGCGATCTTTTCTTTTTCTCCGAACACATTGCCAACATCAAAGAAACCAAATAAACGCAGGGTTCGGTCGTTGCCAGCGCCAGGAAACGGCGTTTGCAATTCGAGGGCGCCCAGCAACTTTTTCGGGCCACCCAAGTAGGAGCCAGTCACATCACGCGGCCCCAAGGTGCCCTGCTCAAAGCCACGCACCGAACCCAAGCCACCTGCGGAGAAGGTTTTGAACACTGGGAACGGTGTACCACCGACCCCTTTACCCCAGCCAAATTCTCCATTGAAGGCTGCGGTGAACTGCTTGTTGAGGGGGTAGTAAAACTGATACTGGTAACTGCCACGCAGGTATTTCGCATCGCCGCCCACACCCCATTCACCACTCAAACGCTGCAAGACACCCTTGTTGGGCGCCAGAGCGCTGTCGCGTGTGTCACTGCTCCAGCCCACTGTCAGTGGAAAAAGCGTGCTCTTCAAACCCGCCTTGTTGGCGTAGGCGAGGTAAGCGGCGGGGATATTGGTACCCGGCACGATCTCGGTCTGTTCAAAGCCGCCACCGAAAAATACCGTGGTTTTTTCAGAAAACGGCACGCCAAAGCGTAGGCTGGCTCCGCGTGTATTGAGTTGATAGTTGGCTGTGTCGGCTTCAATGGGCTTTTGGTTGCGGAAATACACCTCCACCGAGCGCGACACGCCATCTTGCGTGAAATAAGGATCTACCGCATTGAAGGCTAGGATTCGGTTAGTCTTAGAGGTGTTGAAGTCCACCCCCAAGTAATTGCCGGAGCCGAACACGTTTTCCTGCTGCACCTTCAATTGCAAAGATAACTTGTCGGAACTGGAGAAGCCGGCGCCAATCGTCAGGTTTCCAGTAGGCTTTTCCTCCACCTTGACGTTGACATCGACTTGGTCATTTGTCCCCGCCACATCGGATGTATCGACATCGACATTTTTGAAAAACCCCAAGCGATCCACTCGATCGCGCGAAAGCTTGATTTTTTCACCGTCGTACCAACTCGATTCGAACTGGCGGAACTCGCGGCGGATGACTTCGTCTCGCGTGCGGTTGTTGCCAGAAATATTGATCTTGCGCACGTAGGCTCGGCGTGAAGGGTCGGCAACTAAAGTAATCGCCACGGTACTGTTGCTTCGGTCCACGTCGGGGCGAGCTTGCACTTGTGCAAAAGCATAACCAAACACGCCAAAGTAATCGGTGAAGGCCTTGGTCGTTTCTGCTACGCGCTCGGAGTTGTAAGCCTGGCCGGGCACGATCTTCACCAAGGTTTTGAATTCCTCTTCCTTGCCCAAGTAATTGCCTTCTAGCTTGATGCCCGACACTGCAAAGCGAGCACCCTCGGTGATATTCACTGTGATGGCAATGCTTTGCTTGTCTGGAGAAATCGCTACCTGCGTGGAATCAATCTTGAATTCCAAGTAGCCACGCGTGAGGTAATAAGACCGCAGGCTCTCCAAATCTGCATTGAGTTTGGTGCGCGAGTAGCGGTCGCTCTTGGTGTACCACGATAGCCAACCGCCTGTGTCTTGGTCGAACAGCCCCTTGAGTGTGCTTTCGCTGAACGCTTTAGCGCCTACGATCTCAATCGACTTGATCTTGGCCACTTCGCCTTCAATCACGTTGAAATTCAGGTTCACGCGATTGCGGTCAATCGGGGTCACCGTGGTGATGATTTCCGCACCATACAGGCTGCGGTTCAAATACTGGCGCTTTAATTCCTGCTCGGCGCGGTCCGACAGTGCCTTGTCAAACGCCCGACCTTCAGCCAAACCAACTTCTCGCAAGGCTTTAATGAGCACTTCCTTGTCAAATTCCTTGGTACCGGTAAAGCTCACGTCGGCAATCGTGGGGCGCTCTTCCACGATCACCACCACCACATTGCCTTGCACATCGATGCGCACATCCTTGAACAGGCCAAGACCGAACAGCGAGCGGATCGCAGCGGCGGCTTTGTCGTCGTTGTAGGTATCGCCCACTTGGAAAGGCAGCGAGATGAAAATCGTGCCGGGTTCGACACGCTGCAAGCCCTCCACGCGAATATCGCGCACAGTGAACGGGTCAATCGCCCAAGTCGCAGAGTGGGCAGCAGCTATCAAAAGAGTAGCAAGGGACGCACGAATGATGCCGGCGGAGTGAGGTTTTTTCTTCAAAATCATGAGTCTTTAGCCACCAGAAGCCCCTTCCCCCAAGGGAAAAAGTCACTGGCCATGTGGTTTCTTTCAATATCAGCCAAACAGGCGGTGCACGTCGTTGAACAGCGCCACGGCCATCATGGCCATCAAGACAGCCACTCCGCCGCGCTGCAAACGCTCCAGCCACGCCTCAGTGACAGGCTTGCCCGTCACCGCTTCCCACAGATAATACATGAGGTGGCCCCCATCCAAGACCGGCAAGGGCAGCAAATTGAGCACGCCAAGGCTGACGCTGATGAGCGCAATGAAGACCAAATATTGCATCAGCCCCAAGCTGGCCGACTTGCCCGCCACATCGGCAATGGTCAGCGGCCCGCTCAAATTCTTCAATGAAGCCTCTCCAATCAGCATTTTGCCCATCATGCGCAGCGTGAGCATCGAAATGTCCCAAGTCTTGTCCACGCCGGCCCACAAGCCTTCGAACACACCGAAGCGCACGGTCACCATCTGCGGCTGGGAGCCCACCATGGCCTCAATTCTCCCCACGACTCGATCGCCATCTTGTCGCACACCTACTTTAATGGGAAGTTGCAGAGTTTGCCCCGCCCGCTCAAGCACCCAAATTTTTTCGACGGCTT
>JBJTSL010000463.1:0-2232 GCA_046076625.1 Allobrachymonas sp. | reverse complement strand
GCAGGGTTTGCAAGAGCTCGGCCGTGTCGGGAAACTGCCCGCCATGCAGCGCCACCACCGCCTTCGCGCAAGCATGCAAGTTGCGAGCGCGGCTGTAATAGCCCAATCCCGCCCAAAGCGCCATCACTTCATCTTGGCTTGCTGCAGCCAAATCAGCCACTCCTGGAAAGCGTTGCAAAAACTTCGCGTAATACAACTTGACGGTGCTCACCTGCGTTTGCTGCAGCATGATTTCGCTGAGCCAGACCTGATAAGGAGCACGCGTGTTTTGCCAAGGCAGGCCGCTGCGGCCATGCCGGGCCTGCCAATCTAGCAGACGCTGGGCAAAGCTGGAGGATGCTGTTTTAACAGCGGTGCTCGTCACAAGCTCAGCGCTTCAGGCCAAGGCGGCTCTGAGCGTGGCGCTTTCGGTAGTGCCAAACTGATTCGCCTCTTCGCCCGGCAAAACCTCGGCGGGCGTATCGACCAACATCGCTGTCAGCTGCGCGAGCTTGTTGTCGAGCTCCACGGATTTATTGTCTTGTGCATCCAGCTCATGGATACGTTCGTCCAATATGACGGCGGCGCTTTGAATGCGTTCAATCGCTTCCAAGCGCTTAGCGAAATTCTTGCGGCGCTCGCGCAATTGCGCGTCGAGCTGGGAAGCGGCTGATTTGTTCCACAACTCCACCTCGCCCAAGGCCGATTCAAATACCACGCGCAGGCGTGTAGCCAGCGCCCGTACGAGCCGATCAGCAAACTCAGGCTGCGCCAAGCGGAAGGCATTGCCAAGGCCCAGATACTGCGCATGGCTACGCTCCACAGCATCCAAATCGGTTTGATAACGCGCCAACTCCGGCTCACGCGGGGTTTGCAGCGAGAAACCGAACCAGGCATTCAGTTGGCGGAAACTGGTGGACAGCATGTTGAGGATTTCACCATTGAGCTGCTTGGTGTGCGCAAAGATATCACGCAATCGGGCAAAGGTTTCGCCATAGGCCTTGCGGGCGCCGAGCTTGATGCCTGGCTGGCGCAAGGCCTCATTGAGCTGGCGCAATTCGGCGCGCAAGGTCGTTGTACCCAAAGCGGTGAACACCTCGCGCAGCAGTTTCAAATGTACCGACCGCACCGCGTGAATACGCTGGCCGCTGGCGTCAAACTCCGCTTGCTCCGCTTCAATGCGGCCACGCATGTGCTTGATCACATTGGCATTTTTGCCCCGCAAACCACGCAGCTCCAACATTTGCTCAGCCAAATCACGGCGGCGCACGGCGATCACGCGCGAGACTTCTTGGCGCAAATCGCCAATACCGCTGCCTACCGCCCCTTGCAAAATCTTCTTGCGCTGGCCCATCATGCCTTCGGACAGGGCTTGCTCCAACTGCGGTAACTGGCTGGCGCGCAGCAGACTGGCATCGCCAGTGACTTTGGCCACCAAGCCTTTTTGCGCAGACACCGGAATCACTTGGGCTTCGGGCAACTCCAGAATTTCAGCCGAACCACGGCGCTGGCGCTCCACTGCATTGCGAATTTGCTCAGGCGTGGAAAGGGCATCCCAGAGCGTGTCGATTTTGTTGAGCACCACAAGGCGCGATGAATAATCGGTTTGCTCGGTGATCAGGTGCTCTTTCCAGATCGACAGATCGGATTTTGTGACACCAGTATCAGCTGCCAAAATGAACACCACCGCATGGGCTTGAGGAATCAGGCTCACCGTGAGCTCAGGCTCTGCGCCAATCGCGTTCAAACCCGGCGTGTCCAAAATCACCAAACCTTGCTTGAGCAAGGGATGTGCGATATTGATGAGCGCATGCCGCCAGCGCGGCACTTCCACCGTACCTTGCGCATCTTGCCGCGGGTTGTCTTCGGGCACATCGTCATGCCAGAAGCCCAAAGAGCGCGCCTGATCCACCGTGACTTTCACCACTTCCGAGACTTTTTCAAACGCGGTGGCCAACTGCTGCGGGTCGTTCACATCGAGGTCAATGCGCGTCCATTTCTCCGGCGCGTGACGCCATTCCATCATCGATTCACTGCGCAAGCGGGTCTCAATGGGAAGCAAACGCAGGCAAGGCGGCACTTCACCGTCCCATCCGAGCTCGGTAGGGCACATCGTGGTGCGCCCCGCGCTGGCGGGCATGATGCGGCGGCCATAGGTAGCAAAGAAAATCGCGTTGATCAGCTCAGATTTGCCGCGTGAGAATTCCGCCACAAAGGCCACCATGATTTTGTCTGAGCGCATTTGCGCTTCAA
>JBJTSL010000462.1:0-3389 GCA_046076625.1 Allobrachymonas sp. | reverse complement strand
GGCCGATGACTTGGCCAATGCGCAGTCCACCTTCATGCTGGAAATGACAGAAGGCGCCGCCATCCTTCACGCAGCCACCGAGCAAAGCTTGGTGCTGATGGACGAAATCGGGCGCGGCACGAGTACGTTTGATGGCTTGGCGCTGGCAAGCGGCATTGCCGCGCATTTGCACAAATCGCAGGCCTTTTCATTGTTCGCCACACACTATTTTGAGCTGACAGAGTTTCCTGCTAACCATCACAGCTCGGTCAACATGCATGTCAGCGCCGTGGAATCAGGCCGCGACATCGCGTTTTTGCACAGCCTCGAAGCCGGCCCAGCGAGCAAGAGTTATGGCATTCAAGTGGCGCGCTTGGCGGGCGTGCCTGCTTCCGTCGTGAACCATGCACGCTCGGCTTTGCAGCGGCTGGAAGAGCAGCAGGAGGCCACGCAGAAGCAAGTGGACTTGTTCTCCGCGCCAGCGCTGGAAGCTACGAATTCAGGAGCATTCAGCGCAGTAGAATTGGCGTTGGAGACGATCAAGCCAGACGAACTCAGCCCCCGTGAAGCGCTTGATGTTTTGTATCAACTGAAAAAATTGCAGACAACATTGCCATGACCTACTGCGTCGCCATCAAACTCAATGCAGGCCTCGTCTTCCTTTCCGACTCGCGCACCAATGCGGGTTTGGATCAGATCAGCACCTTCCGCAAGATGATCGTGTACGAGAAACCCGGTGATCGCTTCATGGTGTTGCTCTCAGCGGGCAATCTCTCCATCAGCCAAAGCGTGCGTGAGATGCTGCAAGTCGAGCAGTTGAAAAACGAAGACGGCGAGCCGATCACGATTTGGAATGCCCAAAGCATGTTTGAAGCCGCGCGCGTGCTCGGCTCAGCGATCCGTCATGTCTATGCACGCGATGGTGAATCACTCAAGGCCGCGGGCGTGGAGTTCAATGTGTCGCTGATCTTCGGTGGGCAGATCGCCGGCGAAGGCATGCGCCTCTTCCAAGTCTATTCCGCGGGCAATTTCATTGAAGCCACGAAAGAAACACCCTATTTCCAAATTGGCGAGTCCAAATACGGAAAACCCGTGCTCGATCGTGTGGTGCATCCAGACACACCCCTTGAGGAGGCCGCCAAATGCGCCCTCGTCTCGATGGACTCCACCCTCAAATCCAATCTCACCGTGGGCTTACCCTTGGATTTGGCAGTGTATCAAGCAGACAAACTGCAAAGCGACCGGATCGTTTGCATCGAAGAAAGTAACCCGTATTTCCAAATGCTGCGCCGCACTTGGGGCGGCAAGCTGCGCGAGGTGTTTGACAGCTTGGAAGACCCGCAGTGGAACGGTGGCAAAACTGATACACCGCTCAAAGCACCAAGTACGCGCAGCATTCCCCTGAAAAAAATCACCACGCCTGAAGAAAAACTGATCTAAGCACACGATGAGTTTGCTGATTTTTTCTCATGCCAACAGCTTCCCTGCCAGCACCTATGGCGTGATGCTGGCTTCACTGAAAAAGCGTGGATTCACGGTCAAATACATCGAAAAATTCGGGCATGACGCACGCTACCCCGTCACCAACAATTGGCCGCATGTCGTGCAGCAGTTGGCGGATTTTGTGCAGCCCTTGGTCGAAAAATCTGGCGAGCCAGCTTGGCTCGTCGGCCACTCACTGGGCGGCATTCTCAGCACCATGTGCGCTGCCCGGCATCCTGAGCTGGTACGCGGCATCGTCTCCCTGGATACACCGATTTTTGGCGGCTGGAAAGCCACTGCGCTAGGCGCAGTCAAAGCAAGCGGCATTGTCAGCAACCTCGCACCCAGCAAAATCAGCCAGCGTCGCACGCAAACCTGGGCGAGCGAACAAGCTGCCTATGACAGCTTCAAATCCAAACGCGCCTTTGCGCTGTGGGAAGACGAGGTGCTGCGCGATTACATCGGCCACGGCACCTACACCGGCGAAGACGGCAAGCGCCACTTGAGCTTTGACCGAGCGGTAGAGACCCAAATCTACAACACGCTGCCCGACAATCTCGCAAGCCTCCTGCGCCGCAAACCCTTGAAATGCCCCGCAGGTTTCATTGGCGGCTTGCAATCCGAAGAAATCAAACGCACCGGTACTGAGCTCACGTCCCGGTTCACCCAAGGCCGAATGAATTGGATCGACGGCACGCACCTTTTCCCCATGGAGAAACCGGTCGCGACTGCGGCTTTAGTTGAAGGCGCGTTGGAGAGTTTTCATATGCTTGATTGAGGCGCTTCGCTTTTCACTCAAGCCACTCGCCTGCTCCGCGACGTGCCCGAAACAGCCGAAGAGAACAGATAAAGCTGTGCTAGGGAATACACAGGCAGCATACAAGGTTACCTTAATGATATCGTGATATCATTCGATTGTGGGGTAACCGACATGACTGCACTCATCATCCGCGATTTAAACGACAACCTAGGCGCTGCGCTCAAGCGCGAGGCAAAGAAACGCGCGACCAGTGTGAACAAGTTGGTGCAGCAATACATCGCCGCTGGCTTGCAGCAGAGTAGCGCCGTAGCCAAGCCAAGGCAGCGTAACGATTTAGCTGCGTTTGCTGGCCGCTGGAGCAGCAAGGATTTGCGCGAGTTCAACGCAGCGACCGAGAACTTCAGCCAGATTGAGGCTGATCTGTGGAGATAAGCAATCTCTGCCTAGACACCAACACGTATTCAGCGTTTCTCGCGGGCAAAGCAGCCGCAGTGAAACGCATTTCGCAAGCCGAACACATTTGGCTGCCAGCGCCCGTGTTGGGCGAGCTCAGAGCGGGCTTTGCCAAAGGAAGCAAGGCTGCTGCAAACGAGCTGCTACTCCAAGAATTTTTAACCTCGCAACATGTGCATGTGATCGCCATCGACGAAGCCGTCACCCGCGGCTACGCAAAGATTTTTGACCAACTGCGCAGAGATGGCTCACCCATTCCCACCAACGATCTGTGGATTGCCGCCTGCGTGATGCATGTCGGTTTTCCTTTGCATTCCTTGGATGCGCATTTCAAGAGTGTGCGTGGGATTGACCTTATCTCGAGCTAAAGAAGTTCCGCTCTACCTACTCGCCTGCCACGTGACGTGCCCAAAAAAGCCGAGGCCTTTCTTCGTGTGGCAATCGTGCTCGCAAGCGGCGACCTTCCGCCATTTGTGGCGCATACAATGCAGCAAATCTTCTTAGGAGAGATCATGGGGCTATATGTTCATTCACTTAGTCGTCTCCCGCTTGGCCTTGAGCGTGATTACTACGTTTACGTCTTGGACTATGGATGGGAAGAACCGCTTGGTCAGGCGCTGCACAACAACTTTCGAAGGATGGCTGATCTCGCAGCCAAGAGTCAAGCCGTTGTTATTGCAGGCACTGATTCCCGAGCGTTTGCCCAAGAAGTACT
>JBJTSL010000461.1:0-5943 GCA_046076625.1 Allobrachymonas sp. | reverse complement strand
AACCGCGAGCCAGGGCGCTCGCGTAGGAGTCAATATGCTGCAGCGAAGAAACAACCAGTTGCATCGCGCTCACATATTTCTTCGATACTGCCCACCCACCTCAAACAGCGCATTCGTGATTTGCCCGAGTGAGCAAACGCGGACAGCATCCATCAAGACTTCAAAGACATTGGCGTTGTCGATCACGGCTTGCTGCAAGCGAGCTAAGAGCGCAGGAGCGGCGGCTTTATTACGCTCTTGGAAGTCAGCCAAGCGCTTAAGCTGCGACTGCTTTTCCTCTTCTGTGGAGCGCGCCAGCTCCAGGGTGTCGGAAATCGGATCGCCATGCGGGTTGCGGAAGGTGTTGACGCCGATGATGGGCAGCTCGCCGGTGTGTTTAAGCATTTCGTAGTGCATGGATTCGTCTTGAATCTTGCCGCTCTGGTAGCCGGTTTCCATCGCGCCGAGCACGCCGCCGCGCTCTGAAATTCTTTCAAATTCTGCGAGCACAGCTTCTTCCACCAACTCGGTCAACTCATCAATGACGAAGGCACCTTGGTTTGGGTTTTCGTTTTTGGCTAAGCCCCATTCGCGGTTGATGATGAGCTGAATGGCCATGGCGCGGCGCACGCTGTCTTCGGTGGGCGTGGTGATGGCTTCGTCGAAGGCGTTGGTGTGCAGGCTGTTGCAGTTGTCGTAAATCGCGATCAGGGCTTGCAGGCTGGTGCGGATGTCGTTGAATTGAATCTCTTGCGCATGCAGGCTGCGGCCGCTGGTTTGCACATGGTATTTGAGCTTTTGGCTGCGCTCATTCGCGCCATATTTATCTCGCATGGCCACGGCCCAAATTCGGCGAGCGACGCGGCCTAAGACCGTGTATTCAGGATCCATGCCGTTGCTGAAGAAGAAGCTCAAATTGGGCGCGAAATCATCGATGTGCATGCCGCGAGCGAGATAGGCTTCGACGAAGGTGAAGCCATTGCTCAATGTGAACGCAAGCTGCGAAATCGGGTTCGCGCCGGCTTCGGCAATGTGATAGCCGCTGATGCTCACGCTGTAAAAATTGCGCACATCATGCTGCACGAAATACTGTGCGATATCGCCCATCACTTTGAGCGAAAACTCGGTGGAGAATATGCAAGTGTTCTGCCCTTGGTCTTCTTTCAGAATATCGGCCTGCACGGTGCCGCGCACATTGGCCAGCGTCCATTCGCGCACTTTGGCAGCTTCGGTATCCGTGGGCTCGCGGCCATTGTCAGTTTTGAATTTTTCTAAGTTTTGATCGATCGCGGTGTTCATGAACATCGCAAGAATCGTGGGCGCAGGCCCATTGATCGTCATGCTCACACTCGTTGAAGGCTGCGTGAGATCGAAGCCAGAATACAGCACCTTCATGTCGTCCAGCGTGGCGATGCTCACGCCGCTGTTGCCCACTTTTCCATAAATATCGGGGCGCAGCGCTGGGTCTGCGCCATAGAGCGTGACGCTATCAAACGCTGTCGATAAGCGCTTGGCCGCCATGCCTTCGCTCACCACTTTGAAGCGGCGATTGGTGCGGAAGGCATCACCCTCGCCTGCGAACATGCGGGTGGGGTCTTCGCCTTCGCGCTTGAATGCGAAGGTGCCAGCGGCATAGGGGAAGCTGCCAGGCACGTTGTCGAGCATGAGCCATTTCAAAATTTCGCCATGATCTTCAAACTTGGGCAAAGCAACTTTGCGGATGGTGTTGCCAGAGAGCGTTTTGTGCGTAAGTTGAGTGCGGATTTCTTTGTCTCTGATCTTCACCACATATTCATCGCCCGCATAGGCTTGCTGCATTTGCGGCCATTGCTGCAAGAGTTTGGTAGCATCTTTATCGAGCAGCAATTCACGCTGCTGCGCGAGATCAATCGTGGCTTCTGCGGCGCGGGAACGCTCGGGTTTTTCGACTTGCAGCATCTGTGCGCTGCTGCGCAACTGCTGAATTTCGCGCACGAGCTTCACCTGCGTTGCCACCCGCTTTTTGAAGCCTCGCACGGTATCGGTGATCTCGGCCAGATAACGCGCGCGTGCTCCGGGCACGATAGGATTTTGATTGCTGCTGAACCGCGTGTTCACCACGGGTAGCTTGCTTTGTGAAAACTTCAAGCCCAGCTCAGACAGGCGTGGCTTCATGGCTTGATACAGCGCTGTCACGCCGTCGTCGTTAAACCGCGCAGCCATCGTGCCAAACACAGGCATTTCGCTCGGCTGCTTGCTCCACGCTTCCTTGTTACGCTGCACTTGCTTGGCCACATCGCGCAACGCATCTTGCGAGCCTTTGCGATCAAATTTGTTGATGGCGATGAACTCGGCGAAATCGAGCATATCGATTTTCTCTAGCTGCGAGGCTGCGCCAAACTCCGGCGTCATCACATACAGCGGCACATCTACATGCGGCACGATGGCCGCATCGCCTTGGCCGATACCGCTGGTTTCCACGATGATGAGATCAAAGCCCGCAGCCTTGCAAGCTATCAGTACATCGGGCAAGGCTTGAGAAATTTCGCTGCCGAAGTCGCGGGTGGCGAGGCTGCGCATGAAAACTCTTGAACCTTGACTCCACGGAGAAATCGCATTCATGCGAATCCGATCACCCAGCAACGCACCGCCAGATTTACGCCGCGAAGGATCAATTGAAATCACCGCCAAGCGCAGCGCATCGCCTTGATCCAAACGGATGCGGCGAATGAATTCATCTGTGAGTGAACTCTTGCCTGCGCCACCCGTTCCCGTAATCCCGATCACAGGAATTGCTTCTTTTTTAATAGCACCATGCGCAGACATCGCGGAGGCAAGTAGCGGTTTTTCCTTTGAATTCTCAATTCCCGAGATCAACTGAGCGAGTTTGCGCCATGCAGATTCGGTATGCCCCTGAATCTCTTCGATCTTGGCCGGTGCGAAGCGCGACAAATCAAAATCACAGCTCATCACGCATTCGCCGATCATGCCCATCAGCCCCATGCGCTGCCCATCTTCCGGGCTGAAAATCCGCACGCCAGCATCGGCCAACTCACGAATCTCCGAAGGCACAATGACACCGCCGCCGCCGCCAAACACCTTGATATGCGCCCCGCCGCGCTCCTTAAGTAGCTGCGCCATGTATTTGAAATACTCCACGTGACCGCCTTGATAGCTGCTCACGCAAATGCCCTGCACGTCTTCCTGCAAAGCCGCTGTGACCACATCGTCCACAGAGCGGTTGTGCCCCAAATGAATCACCTCACAGCCAAAGCTTTGCAAGATGCGCCGCATGATGTTGATGCTGGCATCGTGGCCATCAAAGAGGGATGCCGCCGTCACAAAGCGCACTTTGTGTTTCGGGCGGTATTCAGACAAGGCTTTGTAATCAGCAGTCAGTTCAGTCACGGCAGTCTCCGGCGAGTTTATCTCTTGACGTTGCCATCACGTCGATTGACGTTTACGTAAACATCAATCCGCTATTTTGCCTGATTTCAGGCAAATAAAGACATGCCGGCGACGAAGAGCGCCAAAGACAACAATGTCGCGGAAATGGCAATCGCGCGCAAAGCAGCCATCAAATCTGCCGCCGACTCGCCGTGCACCGCGCCGGCCAATTGAAACTCAAAGCCCGCCCGCGCCAACTTCACGATCGCCACCAAAGCCGCTGCTGTGCTGATGGCCAACACCAGCGCAGCGGTGATCGCAAACAGACGATGGTGGAAATGCGCCGTGGCCAACACGCCCATCAGTGCCACCATCGCTGCTGAGGCCAACACGCTGGCGGCCATGATGGCATTGCGCAAAGTTTGTACCGCCAGAATATCGCCACCCGGGCGGTTGGTCATGCCGGCGAGCCATACTTGAAGAGAGGTTTTCATGCCATCAAACCAGCCATTTTTTCGCGGCCCACATGCCGGTCAACATGGCGGCGCAAAACGCCAAGGCATCCACACCACCAACAAGGAGCGAAGCCAGCGCTGGGCCGGGGCAATAACCTGCCAAACCCCAGCCGATGCCAAACAGTGCGCTGCCCCCAATGAGCTTGCCGTCAATGTCTTTGCGCGTAGGCAGGTGAAGTACATCGTCAAACCACGGCTTGGCTTGCGCGGAGGATGGCGTGATGGCAAAGGCAATCCAGGTCACGACCAATGCGCCGCCCATCACGAGCGCCAGTGAAGGATCCCAAAAGCCAGGCGCGGCTTGCCAAGAGATGCCGTTTTGCAAGCCCAGCACATTGAGGAATGCGATCACTTTGGCCGGCTGCGTCATGCCCGAGAGCACCAAGCCAAATGCGAAGATCAGGCCAGCGGCTAAAGCGGTCAAAAATGCGTTGCTGTTTTTTGAATTCATGATGTCTGATTCCTCATTGTTCAAACGCGACCTGAAATCATCTGGATCACGCTCACGGTGATCACCCCTGCGGCCATGAAGGTCAGCGTAGCTACCAAGGAGCGCGCTGAGCGGCGACCCAAACCGCACACCCCGTGCCCACTGGTGCAGCCCGAGCCCATCACCGTACCCCAACCCACCAGCAAACCTGCCCCAATCAGCAAAGGAAGAGGACGTGCGGCAAGGGTAGGCGGTGCGATCACGGCAAAGGCCAGAGCGCCCCCGCCCACCAAGCCGATCAAAAACATTTTGCGCCACACACCCGTGAGTCCTGTTTCGTTTTTGCTCGGCACCATCGCGCTCGAAGCAATACCGCTGATGCCCGCCACGCGCCCCAAGCTGACCAGCAAGAGCCAAGAAGCCAAACCAATCAAAACGCCGCCCGCCAGAGCTTGCAAGGCTGCCGTCCATGATGCGTTCATCGTATGGCCTTTCAAAAAGTTGAGAGCAAAAGCAGATTTGCGATTGCCGATAGCTCAAATTATATACTCTAGGGGGTATATAATTCAATCCATGAGCCAACTCTTAGATCCTGATAAAAAGCGCAAAATGATGCAGCGCCTCGCTCGTGTGGAGGGGCAGCTGCGCGGTGTGCAAAAACTCATCCACAACGATGAAGATTGCGAAAAAATCGCCCAGCAGCTCACTGCCGCTCGCAAAGCGCTGGACAAGTCCTTCTTCCAAATGGTGGCCTGCATGCTGGAGCAAGGCGATATGCCTGCCAAAGATGTTGCGCACATGCTCGCTAAGTTTTCTTGAACAGAACCGGAGTTTTCTTTGCACACCCCGATCCAACTCTTTGACCCTGCTTCCAGCACCTACACCTATTTGGTTTGGGACGCAGCCTCGCTTGATGCCATCATCATTGACCCAGTGGAGGAGCAGCTCCAGCGCGATCTGGCCGTCACTAACGAGCGTGGCTTAAAGCTCAAATACATCGTTGAGACGCATGCCCATGCCGACCACATCACCAGCGCTGCGCAGCTGATCGAGCTCACCGGCGCACAGGCTGCTACACCCGCAGGTTGCGGCATCAAGCCCTCGGCGATTCAGCTGGAGGATGGTCAAGTCCTGAGGTTTGGCAGCGAGACGCTTCAAGCTCTGCACACGCCCGGCCATACGGCAGGCTCGATGAGCTTTACTTGGCAAACTGATGCTAGTTCACATGTGTTCACCGGCGACACCTTGCTGGTTGGTGGCTGCGGCCGCACCGATTTCCAGTCGGGCAGTGCAGCAGCGATGTACCGCAGCCTCACGCAAGTGCTGCTCGCCTTGCCCGATCACACCATTGTCTGGCCAGGCCACGACTACAAAGGTCAAACGCATTCTTCCATTGGCCAGGAGCGTAGCAGCAACGCCCGCTTAAACCTTCACACGGACACCGGCAGTCGCCTGCGCAGCGAAGCCGAATTCATCGCTTTGATGGACAGTCTGAACCTTCCCCGCCCCAAGCGTATTCAGGAGGCCGTACCCGCCAACCTAAGTTTGGGCGCACGCCACGATGCGAGCGAACAGCACGCCGCCCTCACCACGCCGCAAGCGCCCAAGCAAGCGGGCTACACGGGCGATATCTCGCCGCAGTTGGCCTACCAG
>JBJTSL010000460.1:0-2154 GCA_046076625.1 Allobrachymonas sp. | reverse complement strand
ATATGGATATTCATTTGGCCGCACCCTGCACCAGCCATTGCGCCACGCGCGCGGCCTCCGCTTCGCTGATGCTCTGCGCAGGCATAGGGATTTGCCCGTACACGCCCTGCCCGCCATTTTTGATCTTGCCGGCCAGATAGGCTTGTGCATCGGCTCGCTTGCCTTGCTTGGCCACGATGTCTTTGAAACTCGGGCCCACGAGCTTGTTGTCTATGCCGTGGCAGGCGAGGCAGGCAAATTTTTGCAGCGTGGGCCTGACGTCAGTGGATTTGAGCGGAGCGGAAGTTGCTGCGGGTGGTGCGACTGCTGGAACTGGAGCTGGTGTGCTCACCACAGCCGTATTCACTCCTAAATTCGTAGCACCCAGCGGAGATTCTTTGCCGGTGAGCGTCTGATTTGTCTTTAAAACTTGTGTTGCGACAGAACTCACAGACGGTTTGGTCGTATCCGCCCCGCGCGAAGCGCCAAATTCACGCGACTGCTCAGCCAAATTGCCATGCGCATCACGCGCATGCGCAGGCAGGAAGCTGGCCACGCGCGGCTCAGCCTTGCAATCTTTCATACAAGCCGAGCCCTGCACATCGGGTCTCCGTTTACCCCCGAGTTCGTTACCCGGCCACATGGCATGTGCGGTGGTTTTGCCGTTGCGGTTGGGCAGGCGGTTTTGCACGTCGCGGATGTTTTGGTCGCTCAAGGTGAAATCTGCGGGCACGATATTGCCTAAATTCAGCATGTAAGCCGTCACGGCATACACCTCATCGGCGGAGAGCGACTTCGGTGCCGTCCACGGCATGGCCCGGTTGACGTAATCCCATAGCGTCGAGAGGCTAGAAAGCTTCATCAAGGTCGTGCGCTGCGGCGTGTTCGCGCCGGGCAGGAGTGAGGCCACTTTGCCAGTTTCAATATCCTTTGCAGTCGTGTTCCCCGCAATCGGCGTGAACACTTCGTTGCTCTCACCAAAGCTGCCGTGACAGCCCGCGCATTGCGCCTCCCAAATCTTCTCGCCTTGAATGACCGAGCCTTTGCCAGCTGGCAAGCCTTTGAAATCCGGGCGAACGTCAATATCCCAAGCTTTGACTTCGGCGGGCGTGGCTTGGCGGCCAATGCCCTGGAAGGTGGTTTGAGCTACGGCTGCTGTGGCTAGCAATATTGGGAAGAGAAAGAAGAGTTTTGAACGCAGAGGACGCGAAGGTTTCGCGAAGGACGCAAAAAAGAAAAAGCCAAAGGAAAGAAAAAAAGAAAAGAAACCAGACAAGGTATTTGTGAACATCATCTTTTCGGTTTTCTTTCGGTTTTCTTCTGCGTCCTCTGCGAAATCTTCGCGTCCTCTGCGTTCAAAAATGACTTCGAAATTCTCAAGACAGCTGAACATTTTTCACCTCACCGCTTTCTTCGATCAGCCACGTCTGAATCGCGTTGTTGTGATAAATGCTTCTTGCCCCGCGCACTTTTCGCAGCTCCGAATACGTCGGTTGAATATGCCCCGTCTCATCTACGGCGCGGCTCATGATGAGCGCAGGTTTTCCGTCCCAGTTCCACGGTAGCGTAAAGCGCGTCAGGCACTTAGAGAGAACGGGCGTTTGCAACCGCGCTGGCTGCCAATTGCGCCCGCCATCCACGCTCACATCCACTTTGCGCACCTTGCCGCGCCCGCTCCATGCAAGACCCGTGATTTGGTGCGTTCCTTTATCCAGCAACACCTGCCCTCCGCTGGGCGACGTAATCACCGATTTGATTTCTTGAATGCTCGAATACTGCCGGTGCGTGCCATCCGGCAAGAGATCAATGTAGTGCAAAACTTCATCTTTCGCGCCGTAGGGCTTATCGCCCAACTCGATGCGGCGCAGGTATTTCACCCAGCTCACGCCTTGCACTCCGGGCACCACGAGCCGCAGTGGGTAACCATTTTCAGGACGCAGCATCTCGCCGTTTTGGCCGTAGGCCACAAGCACTTCATCGTTTTGAATGAGGCTCGTGGGGATTGTGCGCGTCATGCCCGATCCGTCCGCGCCTTCGGCCAACACGAATTTGCCGCGCTTGTAATCCGCGCCACACATATCGAGCAAGAGGCGCAGCGGCACGCCAGTGAACTCGCTGCAAGAAATCATGCCATGTGTGTATTGCACCGTGGGCACCGCCACATTGCCCCACTCC
>JBJTSL010000459.1:0-4024 GCA_046076625.1 Allobrachymonas sp. | reverse complement strand
CACCGCACTCACCCCGCTCACCCAAGCGCAAGACAATAAAACCCTGAATCTCTACTCCGCGCGCCATTACAGCACCGACGAAGCGCTCTACAACGACTTCACCAAAGCCACTGGCATCAAGATCAATCGAGTGGATGCCGACGACGCAGGCATTTTGAACCGCTTGAAAGCCGAGGGCGCTTCTTCGCCCGCCGATGTGATCTTGCTGGTGGACGCAGCGCGCTTGTGGCGCGGCGAGGTGGACGGCTTGTTTGCACCGGTGAAATCCAAATTGCTGGACGATGCCATTCCCGCCCAATACCGCGCCAAAGCGACGCCCGAGGGCACAACCTGGTTTGGCTTTTCCACCCGCGCACGCGTGGTGGTGTTCAACAAAGCCAGTGTGAAGCGTGAAGATGTGGACACCTATGAGGAACTGGGCGATGCGAAGAACAAAGGCAAGCTGTGCACCCGCAGCGGCTCGCATCCCTACAACCTGTCCTTGTTTGGCGCAGTGCAAGAGCATATGGGCGATGAAAAAACCTAGGCCTGGCTCAAGGGCATGGTGGCCAATATGGCGCGTGACCCCAAGGGCGGCGACACCGACCAGATTCGCGCCGCCGCCAGCGGCGAGTGCGCGATTGCCGTGACCAATACCTATTACCTCGCGCGCCTGATGCGCTCTGGCAACGCACAAGACACAGCCACGATGGACAAGCTCGGCATCGTCTTCCCCAACCAATCGAGCTGGGGCACGCATCTGAACGTGGCGGGTGGCGCCATGGCCAAGCACGCGAAAAACCGCGAAGCAGCGGCGAAATTTTTTGAGTACCTGGCCAGCCCATCGGCTCAAAAATACTTTGCCGATGGCAACAATGAATGGCCCACTGCCAAGGGTGTCAAAGTCACCAATACGGCACTGCAAGCCATGCTCGCTGGCAATGGCGGCGATGGCTTCAAAGCCGAGACGATTCCTGCCAGCGTGATTGGCATGAACCAAGTCAAAGTGCAGCAGATGCTGGACCGCGTGGGTTATAAGTAAAAAGGCATTCAGCCGGCATAAAATATGTGTTGGGTGCTATCAAAAAGATAGTTACTCAATGTTCTGCACTTGCTCGCGCATCTGCTCAATCAACACCTTCATCTCCACGCTGATGCGCGACAGCTCCAAGGTGGACGATTTGGAGCCGAGGGTGTTGGCCTCGCGGTGCAGCTCTTGAATGATGAAATCCAAGCGCTTACCCAATTCGCCAGATTTGGGATTGGATGGGTTGACATTGCCCGCGAGCAAGGCATCAATTTCGTCCAGATGCGCGGTCAGCCGCGTCAGCTCTTCTGCCACATCAATGCGGATGGCAAACGCGGCCGCTTCGGTGAGCGCGCGCTCCTGCGCGGCTTGAACGGAGAGCTGGCCGTTGGCATCGGCCTGCTTCAAGGCTTCCGTGAAACGCTCCACAAAGCGCTGCTGCTGCGCCGCCACGAGGGTGGGCACGAGGGGCAAGGCGGTTTGCGTGAGGCTGCGCAGTTGCGCGGTGCGCTCGCGTAGCATCGTCGCTAGGCGCGTGCCTTCGCGGGCGCGCGAGGCCAGGAACTCCGTGAGCGCTTGACTGGCCAAGGCCAACACGGGGGCGGTGAAATCTGTCGGTTGAGAGCTGCTGCTTGCCGAGGCCGAGAGTTTGAGCACGTCTGCCACAGACAGGGGTTGCGCCAGCGGCAAGGCCGCCAGCACCTGCTGCTGCGCGGTGGTCAGTTGAGCCAGCAGTTCGGGCGCGGGGGACAAGCCCGCTCCTTGCCCAGCGCTGCCGCTCACAAAAGCGCGCAGTTCCACCTTGCCGCGCTTGAGCTTGGCGGTCAGGAGCTCGCGCAAGGGGCTTTCGGCAGTTCGCAATTCATCGCCAAGCTTGAAGCTCAAGTCCAGGAAGCGGCTGTTGACCGAACGCAGCTCTAGGCCTATGCGGTAACCGCCGGCTGCCGCTGGTGCATCGCCCGTCGGGGCAGGGTTTTCAGGGGGGAGGACGTGGGTTTGCAGGCTGGCGTAGCCTGTCATGCTGTAAACTGACATGCCAGTATTATGTCCAAAGTCAAACCCGCCTCCTTGCCGCCTGATACCGTGATTGGCGGTTATCGCGTCGTTCGCAAGGTCTCCGCAGGGGGCTTCGGCGTGGTGTATTTGTCGGTGGACAGCGAAGGCCAGCAGGTCGCCATCAAGGAGTATCTGCCTTCGTCACTGGCAACGCGCGCACCGGGTGAGCTGCTGCCCCAGGTGCAGCCGGACAAGTTATCGCTTTATCGCCTCGGTCTGAAGAGCTTCTTTGAAGAAGGCCGTTCGTTGGCGCAGATTTCGCACCCTTCCGTCGTTTCCGTGTTGAATTTTTTCCGCGAGAACGAAACGGTGTACATGGTGATGAATTATCTGGAAGGCGCCACACTGCAAGACTTCATCATCACGGCGCGAGAATTGAAGAAGCAAAAGGTCTTCCGCGAATCGACCATCCGCAGCCTGTATGACGAAATCCTGCGCGGCTTGCGCATCGTGCATCAGCACAAAATGCTGCATCTGGATATCAAGCCTGCGAATATTTTCATTACCGACGACAACAAGGCTGTGATGATTGACTTTGGCGCGGCGCGTGAGGTGCTCTCCAAAGAAGGTAACTTCATCCGCCCGATGTACACCCCCGGCTTCGCTGCGCCCGAGATGTATCGCCGCGATGCGAGCATGGGCCCATGGACAGATATTTACGCAATTGGCGCTTGTGTTTATGCCAGCATGCAAGGCTATCCGCCCGATGATGCGCCCCAGCGCTTGGAAAAAGACCGCCTGTCGCTTGCATTGTCCCGTTTGCGCGGTGTGTATTCGGATAATCTGATTGAGGTGGTGGAATGGTGCATGTCGCTTGATCCCCTGTCTCGCCCGCAATCGGTGTTTGCGCTGCAAAAAGAGCTGTCCCAGGAAAACGAGCGCCGTTACACGCGCCTATCGGTGGGCGAGAAAATGCGTTTGCAGTTTGACAATGTGATGAGCGACACCAAGAAAGCCGTGAACAAAGCCACGGGTTACGGCAAAGTCAAATGAGTACCAGCAAAGCGATGAAATTCTCGGTGTTCCAGGTCAGCCGAAAGGGCGGCCGGGAAAAGAACGAAGACAGCATGGGCTAAAGCTACACGCGCGAGTCGCTCATGTTTGCCTTGGCCGATGGCATGGGTGGGCATCCAGAAGGTGAGGTCGCCGCGCAATTGGCGCTGCAAACGCTCTCGGCATTGTTCCAAAAAGAGGCGCGCCCGCTGATTCATAACGTGACCGAATTCCTGGCCTCAGCGCTGATGGCGGCACACCACCAAATCATCCGGTATGCCAGCGAAAAAGGCATGCTCGATACGCCGCGCACCACCTTGGTGGCCGGTGTGGTGCAAGGTGGTGTGGCACAGTGGATTCACTGCGGCGATTCGCGCCTGTATTTCATTCGCGACCGCCAGATGGTCACGCGCACGCGAGACCACTCCTATGTGGAGCAGCACAGCGCGGGCATCATCAAGCTGGAGCGGCTCAATCGCAACGTGCTCTTCACCTGCTTGGGCTCACCCACCAAACCGGTGTACGACGTCTCTGGTCCGCACAGTTTGCAGCAGGGCGACCGCATCATGCTCTGCTCAGATGGCCTCTGGGGCAGCGTGAACGACAACGACATCGTGCACGCCATGAGCAAAGGCCCGGTAGCCACG
Source organism: Allobrachymonas sp. (assembly GCA_046076625.1). Lineage (GTDB taxonomy): Bacteria > Pseudomonadota > Gammaproteobacteria > Burkholderiales > Burkholderiaceae_C > JANMDU01. The sequence goes on along the minus strand of JBJTSL010000459.1, from coordinate 322 downwards.
GCTGTTCCCGATGCCGTGGAGCTGGCGCTGCGCCAGGGTGGCGAGCATTCCGACAACGTGACCGTGATCGCCTTGGAGTGGGAAACGCCGGATGCCTTCGAATCGACCCAAGGTGTCTCCACCGACAGCATCAGCGATGGCGTGTTCGCCTCCACCATCCAAGCCGGGGTGCTGGACACGATGGTGGACGATCTGGACGATGCCGCGATCGAGCGCTCAATTGCCGAGATCAACGATGCGATTCGTAAGACGGCGGCGAAGTCGATCAAGCCTTGAAGAACTCGTTGAACGCAGTGGACGCGAAGGTTGCGCAAAGGGCGCA
>JBJTSL010000458.1:0-2086 GCA_046076625.1 Allobrachymonas sp. | reverse complement strand
AGTCGCCACAATACGCGGATGGGTTTTTTATCTTCCTTAGCAAGTCGCTCGACCGGGTGGCTTGCTTTTTTGAGTTTGCTCGCGGGCTATGTGCAAGCTGTTTCAATCGCAGCACCATGGAATGGACAACCGCTATGGTGGCTGCAAATGATATCGCTGGCGGCATTGGTGGTGCTGATGGAGCGCACCAGCTCGGCCAAGCAAGCGGCCTTGCTCGGCTGGCTGTTTGCCACGAGCTGGCTCTGCGGCACGGTGTGGTGGCTGTTCATCAGCATGCATGTGTACGGCGGGCTGGCAGCGCCGCTGGCGATGCTGGCTATTTTTGCGCTGTGCGGGTTTTTGGCACTGTATTACGCGGCTGCATGCTACTTTTATAAGCGTTTTAGGCAGTTCGCCGGCATGAAATCTGCGTGGGGTGCTATTGTTTTTGCAGCGAGTTGGATGTTGGCGGAGTTGGCAAGGGACAGTTGGTTCACGGGTTTTCCTTGGGGCGCGGGTGGCTATTCGCAGCTTGATGGACCGTTTTCTGTCTGGATTGCTTGGATTGGCGTGTATGGTGTTGGGTTTTTGGTTGTTTTCTTGTCTCACGTTGCAACGCACGTATGCTCTGATTCTCTGCCGAATAGTTATCTGAGGCGATTTGCCTTCTTGTTCTTTTTTGTTGCTTTACTGGTCATTGGGCGTTCGCTGCCGAATGATTCAACGCAAGCAGTCACAGCAACTTCGATCACATTACTCCAAGGCAACATTCCTCAGGGTGAAAAATTCGATCCAACCACAGGGGTGAAAGCTTCCTTGGATTGGTATCAAGAGCAGCTCATGGGAGCGAATCGGGAGCTTGTCGTCACTCCTGAAACTGCTATCCCTTTGTTGCCACGTCAACTCCCAGAAGGCTATTGGGAGGCCATCCGCAAGCGCTACAGCACAGGCAAGGAAGCCGCCCTTATCGGCATCCCTCTTGGTGATTTTGAGAAGGGCTACACCAACTCCGTGCTCGGATTAAAGCCCAATCCATCCGAGCCTTACCAATACGACAAACACCATCTCGTGCCTTTCGGTGAATTTATCCCGCCGCTGTTCAAATGGTTCACGCAGATGATGAATATTCCGCTGGGGGATTTCAATCGTGGTGCAGTTGGCCAGCAGAGTTTTGAATGGGCGGGGCAGCGCTGGGCGTCCAACATTTGCTATGAAGATTTGTTTGGCGATGAGCTGGCGCGGCGCTTTCTTGACGAAAAAAACGCACCCACGGTGATGGTGAATGTGAGCAATATCGGTTGGTTTGGCAACACGGTGGCGATTGATCAGCATTTGCAGATCAGCCGCATGCGGGCGCTCGAATTGGGTCGCCCAATGGTGCGCGCCACGAATACGGGCGCCACCGTGATCATCAACCACCGGGGCGAGGTGACGCACAGCTTGCCGCGCCACACGCGGGGCGTGCTCATAGGCTCGGTGCAAGGCCGCAGCGGCATCACGCCCTATGCGTGGTGGGCTTCGCGCTTTGGTCTATGGCCTCTATGGGTGTTCGGCGTTACTATTCTTTTAGTAGCATACTACGCAGTTTTTATGCCGGCGCAACGCCAGAAGTCCCGATAAATCACTAGGGTGAGGGCCTCTACCGGTGTTCCGAATGTCATATCATGTTTGCGTTGCGCATGTGCGTAAGTAATCCATCAGAGGCACTCACAAGAAATCATGGCAAGAATCGTTGTACTGGAAGACGATGCGGCAACGCGCAAATTGATTACCGCTGTGCTTAAGCAATCCGGCCATGAGGTGACCGATGTAGACAATGGCGCGGAAGGCTTGCTCAACGTGCTGGCCGAACTGCCCGACTTGGTGATCAGCGATGTGGAAATGCCCAAGATCAATGGGTTCGAGGTGCTCAGCGATATGCGCAGCACCCCCGAGACGGCGCTCACGCCGGTGATCTTGCTCACTTCGCGTACCAGCGTTGAAGACATGCAACGCGGTTTGAGCCAAGGTGCCAATCCCTACCTGACCAAACCCTTTGACCCTGACAAGTGGATCTAGGCCATCAATGGCCAGCTTGAAATTCTGGCCGAGCAGCTCGGGCGCGATG
>JBJTSL010000457.1:0-8767 GCA_046076625.1 Allobrachymonas sp. | reverse complement strand
TGATGTGCGTTTGCACGGTGTGAACGCTCACATGGCTCAGATGAGCCACCTCGGCATAGGAAAAACCGCGCGAGATGTATTCGAGCACCTGCGCTTCGCGCTTGGAGAGCCGACGAATACCCTCCGCAAGCGCTACAATTTCAGGAGCATTCTGCGCAGATTCTATGCCGGCGATTGGCCGATTTTGCTTTAAAAATGGATCTGCATGATGCAGTTGGAGGTCTGGAGCTTGCGGCGCTTGCGCTGCACTCATGCTGCGGTATTTGCCCAGCAGCCGGCGCGCGATCATGGGCGACATGGGCGACTCGCCGGCTTTGAGCTGGAGGATGCTGTGCGCAATGTCGGCGGGCGCACTGTCTTTGTGCAAATAGCCCGTGGCACCGGCTTCGATGCTGGCGAGCACGTTGTCTTCATCGCCAAACATACTGATGACCAAACTGTCGCAGCCTGGGAGATGGTTGGCGGCATCAGCGATCAATTCCAAGCCGCTGCCATCGGGCAGGCCGAGATCGGTGAGCAAGGCATCAATTTGCACACGCTCTGCTCCATCAATGCTTTGCCCTGAGCCACGCTGGCCGCCTCACCGAGCAGCCGAAGCTGCGCATGGCCGTTGACGCAATTGGCAAAGTAAGCGCGGGGGTGCGGATCGTCTTCGACGATGAGGACTTGGTAGATGGGCTGGGCAGTCATGCGCACAGCATAGGCCCATTTGGCTCTGATTTGGCCTGGAAGTGCATCGGCTGCGAACTTGCGATTCAGAATTTCCCATGTCTATGGGAGATTCGCAGGCGCGCGGCTTACGAGCGCAGCCAACCCAAGGCTTGAAACTGAGCGAGTTTGCTGGTGGCTTGAGCGTCAAATTCAAGCAGCTCAGGCATTGAAACTCTGCCATCCAGGCGGGACAACAGGCTGCGGTCTTCAGCGCTCAAGCCTTTGACTTGATGCCAAATGCTGGGAAGATACGCACTGCCCTTGCGCGCAGCCTCTGCACGCAGCCAAGAAGGGGCCTCCAAGGGCTTCAGAGGCGATAAATCAGGCGGCTGCACCCAAGCCCCCACCAAACCCCGCAAAACGCACTCATGCAGCAGCGCTGCCGACTCTGGATGCGTCTCAAGCAAGCTTTGGGCGCTGCGCCACAAAGGGGCAGCAGCGCCTTTGACCAATGCTTGCAATGCGCTGGCGTGACCGCCGGAAATTTGAAACGGTGTGCCATAGGCGCTGATGAACGCGGATTGCCCTTGAGCAGATGCTTGCCCGGCTTGCAAATCGGCCGCCAGATGCAAACCGCGCAAAGCTTCTTGAGACCACCCTTGCAGGGGACTGGGTAACGCACTGGCAACGGACGGGCTGACCCACAGGCTGTTGCGGTAGGTGCGCGCAGTGGCAAAGTCGATGTATTGCTCCAAACGCAGCGCATCATCGCCCGCCAAGGCTAGCAAAGGCTGCGCAGCCACGCCCAGGCGACCCGGCCACGCATCGGGCAAGCCCGCTTCGCAAAGATAAGCAAAGCCTGCATGCTGCGCGTCTGCGAGCATCTCTTGGAAATACAGCGGGCGGTTATCGCCCGAGAGGAATTCATGAAACAAAAGGCCAGGCATGGCGCGGGAGGCGGCTTGCGATTCGGCTTGCGGGCTCAGGCCGTAGCCCGCGGTGAGGCCTTCGGTGTGCTTGGGCGCAAGCGCCGCTACTTGCGCCAAACCTGCACGCACCGCCTGCTCTTGCGCTGCGCCATCAGGCAGACCGCTTGCCTTGGCATGAAACTGTGCAAAATCCTGCGCCACCTCGCGCTGCTTCCAGCCGGGATAGGTGTTGAAGCTGATATGGGCAATGCCGCCAGGCGCCAGATGCTGGCGCAGCACTTGCCAAATTGCGCTGCGCACTGTATCGGGCACCACGTAATACACGCCTTGGCAGATGATGTAGTCAAACTGGCCGCCAAAGGCTCTGGCTGCTTCGATCGCACTCTTGGGCAAGCCTTCGCCCAAGTTGCCCGCATGCAGGCTCACATTGGAGAGTCCCAGCTCACGAATGCGCTGATTGCCCAGCTCAATCTGCCCGGCCGCCAAGTCGATGCCCACGAGCTGCATCTGCGGATAAAAGCCTGCCACTGCAATCACATGCCCGCCTGAGCCGCAACCTAGATCGAGCACACGCGCTGTGGCCACGGGCGGCGGCGGCATGCCGCGCAGTTGCGCCGTGGCCGCGAGCTTGGCCGGATGCAAATGCGCAAACGGATAGCTTTCGTAGGGCACGAGATCGTAGGCGCTGGCCTTGGCAGTTGGACTCATGGCAATCTAGGGCGTGTTAACAGTATTAAAACAGTAGCAAACTACGCAGATTCTATAACGGCGTACTGCCTAAAACGCTTTGAAAAGCATCCAGCCTGCTTTACTGCGTATCCACAAAGCTGCGCAGCTTGTCTGAACGGCTGGGGTGCTTGAGCTTGCGCAGGGCCTTGGCTTCGATCTGGCGGATGCGCTCGCGCGTGACGTCAAATTGTTTGCCCACCTCTTCCAAGGTGTGATCGGTGCTCATCTCGATGCCGAAGCGCATGCGCAGCACCTTGGCTTCGCGCGGCGTGAGGCTGTCCAAGATGTCTTTCACCACATCACGCAGACCGGCTTGCATGGCGGCTTCAATCGGCGCGGTATTGGCAGAGTCTTCGATGAAATCGCCCAAGTGGCTGTCGTCATCGTCACCAATCGGCGTTTCCATGGAAATCGGCTCTTTGGCGATTTTCATGATCTTGCGGATTTTGTCTTCTGCAATTTCCATCTTCTCGGCGAGCAACGCGGCATCTGGCTCGAAGCCGAATTCTTGCAAATGCTGGCGGCTGATGCGGTTCATCTTGTTGATGGTTTCGATCATGTGCACGGGGATGCGGATCGTGCGCGCCTGATCGGCAATGCTTCGCGTGATGGCCTGGCGAATCCACCAAGTCGCGTAGGTGGAGAATTTGTAGCCCCGGCGGTACTCGAACTTGTCCACCGCTTTCATCAGGCCGATGTTGCCTTCTTGGATCAAATCAAGGAATTGCAAACCACGGTTGGTGTATTTCTTGGCGATCGAGATCACCAGGCGCAGGTTGGCCTCGATCATCTCTTTCTTGGCATCGCGGGAGCTGCGCTCGCCGTCGTTCATGCGCTTGTTGATGTCTTTCAAATCTTCCAGCGGCACGACCACGCGCGACTGCAAATCGATCAGCTTTTGCTGGAACTCCTGCACGGGCGGAATGTAGCGGCCCATGGTGGTGCTCCAGGCTTTGCCAGCCTTGGCCTGCGCTTCAATCCATTTCAAGTCGAGCAGATGGCTCTTGACCTTGTTGCCCATCTTGTCGCAGCCGGAGAAATGCAGCACGAACTGGTCTTGCGGATAACCGCATTTCTCCACGATGATCTTGCGCAGCTCACGCTCGACCTTGCGCACATCGGCCACTTGACCGCGCACCATGGCGCACAGGCGCTCAATGGTTTTGGCGGTGAAGCGAATCAGCATGAGCTCGTCGGTCACGGCTTTTTGTGCCTTCATGTAGGCGGGCGTGCCATAGCCTTCCTTGTCGTAGGCTTTGTGCAGCTTCTCGAAATGGCCACGGATGATTTTAAAGCGGCGGTAGGCTTCGTTTTGCAACTCTTCCAGGCGCTTGGTCATGGCCTTGTTGGCCTTGGCTTCGTCGTCACCATCGCCATCGTCGTATTCGTCGAAATCTTCTTCGGCCACGAAGTCGTCTGCCGCATCGGGGTTGGAGAAACCATCCACCACGGCGGAAATCAGGACTTTCTTGTCCTGCACCTCGGTCATCATGTTGAAGATTTCTTGGATGGTGGCCGGGCTGTGCAAGATGGATTCCATCATCGCGTTCAGGCCACCTTCAATGCGCTTGGCAATCTCAATCTCGCCTTCGCGCGTGAGCAGCTCCACCGCGCCCATCTCGCGCATGTACATGCGCACGGGGTCGGTGGTGCGGCCGAATTCTGAATCGACGGTAGACAGAGCCGCTTCGGCTTCTTCTTCAGCCTCTTCTTCGCTGGCGGCGGTGGGCGCATTGTTGTTGAGCAACAGCGTCTCGGCATCCGGCGTTTGCTCATAGACGGCAATACCCATGTCGTTGAGCAGGGAGTACACGACTTCGAGCGTTTCGGCATCGACGAGCTTGTCGGGCAAGTGGTCGTTGATCTCGGCGTGCGTGAGGTAGCCACGCGTTTTGCCCAGCTTGATCAGGGCTTTGAGGCGCACGCGGCGCTTGGCCAAATCTTCCTCAGAAAGCACGGTCTCATCGAGGCCAAACTCCTTCATCAAGGCGCGCTCTTTCGCCTTGGAGAGTTTCATGCGCAGCGGTTTGACTTTCTCGCCGTTTTCGTCAACAGCAGCGGCTGCAACCGGTGCAGCGGGTTCACTGTCTTGAAAATCCTCAATATCTTCAAGCGATGGCTCTTCGGTATTGATGCTGCCTTTTGGTTTGGGGCCGCGCTTGGCACCCATTTTCTTGGGTGGCGCTTCTTTTTCAGCAGCCTTTGCGCCCTTTGCAACCGCTTTTGCTGCGGGCTTGGTTGCAGCTTTGACAGGCACAGCTTTTTTTGGATCTTTTTTGGCTGACGCCTTGGCAGGCGCTTTGGCGGCGGAGGTTTTGGAAGCTGCGGAAGACGCGGATTTTGCGGGGGCTTTGCTGGGCATGCAGACACCTTGAAGAGGCGAGTGAAACAAGACACCACGCACTTGCAGCATCAGCGGCCAGAGCGAGTGGTATCAGGGGGAAGCAGCTCAAGCGGTGTGGGCGAACATTTGGTGTGCAGTCCTTGCGTGTGAGGCGGCTGACGCTGCGGTCAGTGAGCCCATCTTTGAATGGACTCGGTTGCCTACGGAGGTGCTGCTGTCGCACTTGATTTGCTGTTACATGGATTATACCAGCGAGGCTAAGCTTCAAACTGCTGTGCGTTCTTGCCTTTGAAGTTCGCATAAAAGGCTTTGATGGCGATCATGTCTTTTTCAATCTCGCCACTCGGATAAAACAAGGGCCCAAGCCCGCTGCGTTTTTGGGCGTAGTCCATGTAGGCCATGACGATGGGCACTTGGGCGCTGAGGGCGTTGTAGTAGAAGCCGGTTTTCCAATAGCTGGCTTTGCTGCGCGTGCCTTCGGGCGGCACGGTGAGTTGCAAGGGGCCGTCTGCATTCTGAATCGCTTGTGCAGAAGCCGCGACCAAGTTGGTGGACTGCTCGCGATTCACTGCAATGCCACCGAGCCAGCGCATGATGGGGCCAAAGGGAAATTTGAAGATGCTGCTCTTGCCCATCCAATACACATTCAATCGAAGCGCGAAGGCCACCATGAGCGTGTAAGGCAGATCCCAGTTGCTCGTGTGCGGAGCGGCAATGAAGACGGATTTACTGGCCTCGGGCGGCAGGCTGCCCTCAACCTTCCAGCCCGTGAGTTTGAGGAAAGCAACGGAACCTGCGCGCAGCAAGGTGTTGACCACCGGGGTGGTGAAAATAGTGCGATGCATGGAGGTGAGGTTCGGTGTCTCACCGATCCATGTTGAGAGTGATTCGGATTTACTTCTTGGAGGCCGCGTAAGCCGCCATGCCGTCGGTGATTTCCTTGTGCGCCGCTTCTGGGCCTTCCCAGCCCAGCACTTTCACCCACTTTCGCTCTTCCAAATCTTTGTAATGCTCAAAGAAATGCGAGATGGTTTTCAGGCGCAGGGGATTCAGGTCTTGCGGTTTGCGCCACTGGGTGTAGAGGCTGCACTTTTTGTCGATCGGCACAGCCAGCAATTTGCCGTCTTCGCCGGCTTCATCTTGCATTTTCAAAATGCCAATCGCGCGGCAGGTGATGACCACGCCGGGGATGAGTGGTACGGGAGTGATGACCAGCACATCGACTGGGTCGCCATCACCCGAGAGCGTCTTGGGGATGTAGCCGTAGTTCGTGGGGTAATGCATCGCGGTGCTCATGAAGCGGTCCACGAAGATCGCGCCAGATTCTTTGTCCACTTCGTATTTGATCGGGTCAGCGTTCATCGGGATTTCGATGATGACGTTGAATTCTTGGGGGGCGCTTTTGCCGGGTGGCACGTGGTCGAGGGACATGGTGGTCTCTTTATGAAAAAAATAGCAATTCTTAGCCAGTATTAACCCTGATTTTAATGACACAGAGCCTTCAAAAACTCGAATCTGTCACGTTTTCAAGCTAAATTCTGCGGGTTGGCCAATTGTCTCCCGCTCATGGTGTGGATAAGGAAGCAACGCTGCGGGTGTGATACCTCAAGTGTTGCACCCTCTACGTACAACCTATTGGAGATTTAAACATGACAGGCACTACAGCCCTGATTTTCGTGCTTCTTTGCGGTCTGGCAGCCGTGGCATACGGCTTCTGGGCACGCAACTGGATTCTTTCGCAAGACGCAGGCAATGCCCGCATGCAAGAGATTGCAGCGGCGATTCAAACCGGCGCAGCCGCCTATCTGGCGCGCCAATACAAAACCATCACCGTCGTTGGCATTGTGCTGGCGATTTTGATTGGCTTATTTCTTGATGCCATGTCAGCCGTGGGCTTTGTCGTGGGTGCGCTACTCTCGGGCGCTTGCGGCTTTATTGGCATGAATGTGAGCGTGCGTGCCAATGTGCGCACCGCACAAGCAGCCACCAAAGGCATTGGCCCCGCGCTCGATGTAGCCTTCCGTGGCGGCGCAATCACGGGCATGCTGGTGGTAGGCTTGGGCCTGCTGGGCGTGGCGGTGTTTTATTGGTTCTTGGTGGGCAATGGCGCACTGACTCCTGATAAAAATCTGGCCAAGATGCTCAATCCGTTGATTGGCTTTGCTTTTGGCTCTTCGTTGATTTCGATCTTCGCCCGTTTGGGTGGTGGCATTTTCACCAAAGGCGCTGACGTGGGTGCAGACCTTGTGGGCAAAGTGGAAGCGGGCATCCCAGAAGATGATCCACGCAATCCTGCTGTGATCGCTGACAACGTGGGTGACAACGTGGGCGACTGCGCAGGCATGGCCGCCGACTTGTTTGAAACCTATGCCGTGACGCTGATTGCGACCATGGTGCTCGGTGCACTGCTGGTTTCCAGCGCTGGCACAGCTGCTGTGATCTATCCGCTGATGCTTGGCGCGGTCTCCATCATTGCGTCGATCATCGGCTGCTTCTTCGTCAAAGCTGCGCCTGGCATGAAGAATGTGATGCCAGCGCTGTACAAGGGCTTGGCAGTGGCGGGCGGTCTGTCACTGATCGCTTTCTACTTCGTGACGGTGGCGATCATTCCTGACAACGCCATCAAAGCCAGCGGCACGCAAATGGCGCTGTTTGGCGCTTGCGCAGTCGGCTTGATTTTGACCGGCGTGCTGGTCTGGATCACCGAGTTTTACACCGGCACGCAATACAGCCCCGTGAAGCACATTGCCCAAGCTTCCACCACGGGCCATGGCACCAACATCATTGCAGGCTTGGGCGTTTCCATGCGCTCCACGGCTTGGCCCGTGATCTTCGTCTGTATCGCGATTTGGCTGTCTTACGCGTTGGCAGGACTCTACGGCATCGCGATTGCTGCAACCTCAATGCTGTCGATGGCGGGTATCGTCGTTGCGCTGGATGCTTACGGCCCGATCACTGACAACGCTGGCGGCATTGCCGAAATGAGCGAGTTGCCATCGTCAGTTCGCGATGTGACCGACCCGCTCGATGCCGTGGGCAACACGACCAAGGCTGTGACCAAAGGCTATGCGATTGGCTCTGCTGGCTTAGCCGCACTCGTGCTGTTTGCCGACTACACCCACAAGCTTGAAGCCTATGGCAAGGTCATCACGTTTGACCTGTCCAACCCGATGGTGATCATTGGCCTGTTCATCGGTGGCCTGATTCCTTACCTCTTCGGCGCGATGGCGATGGAAGCGGTTGGCCGCGCTGCCGGCTCGGTGGTGGTGGAAGTCCGCCGCCAGTTTGCCGATGGCACGATCATGGCCGGTAAGCAAAAGCCCGACTACAGCGCTGCGGTGGACATGCTGACCACAGCCGCCATCAAGGAAATGATGATTCCCTCGCTCTTGCCCGTTGTCGTGCCCATCGTGGTCGGCTTGGCGCTTGGCCCCGCAGCTCTGGGCGGCTTGCTCATGGGCACGATCATCACGGGCCTTTTTGTGGCGATTTCAATGTGTACCGGCGGCGGCGCTTGGGACAACGCGAAGAAACTCATCGAAGACAACTTCGTGGACAAAGACGGCGTGACCCACAAAAAAGGCGGCGACACCCACAAAGCCGCTGTGACCGGTGACACCGTGGGCGACCCCTACAAAGACACCGCCGGCCCTGCCGTGAATCCGCTGATCAAGATCATCAACATCGTGGCGCTCTTGATCGTTCCGCTGATGATGTCGATTCATGGCAAGCCAGCGGCTGCTCCCGCGTCTGCTGCCCCTGCTTCGGTTGTAGCTCCGGCTGCACCTACAGCAGCACCTGCACCAGCGGCAACAGCTTCCAAATAATCCGTTTGGACTTTTAACAAAACGCGCTCCACGGAGCGCGTTTTTTTCATTCAAGATACTACTGTTTTGATAGCATTGAACGCAGATTCTTTGCCGGCGAACTGCCAATTTCGATCAAAAAATATGCTGCAAGGCTTGCATGTAAGCGGGCGAGACCATCAGTTCTTCCCACGGCATCGGCGCGGTTTGGGGCAGGAGATTGAAGCGGCGTTGCTCGCTCATCTCGCTCAAACTGACTTGGCGTTTTGCGACCGCTTGGTCCAAGCCTTCGATGAGCTCATCCACCG
>JBJTSL010000456.1:0-7590 GCA_046076625.1 Allobrachymonas sp. | reverse complement strand
ACGATTCGATGACTTTAACTGCCCGCTAGAATTAGGGGTTTACCCAGCCACTAATTCTTTCTTCCCATGAGCGCAAACAACCTAACCATGGCGAATGCCATCCGTGCCCTGTCGATGGACGCTGTCCAAGCTGCTAATTCTGGACATCCCGGCGCGCCGATGGGCATGGCGGATATTGCGGTGGCGCTCTGGAATGAGCATTTGAGCCACAACCCGACAAACCCTGCCTGGGCGAATCGTGATCGTTTCGTTCTGTCTAACGGCCACGGCTCGATGCTGATTTACTCGCTCTTGCACCTCACGGGCTACGACCTGCCGATTCAAGAGTTGAAGAATTTCCGCCAACTACACAGCAAAACTGCGGGTCACCCCGAAGCGGGTATCACCCCGGGTGTGGAGACCACGACTGGCCCGCTCGGCCAAGGCATCACCAATGCAGTGGGCATGGCGCTGGCGGAGAAGCTGCTCGCGGCGGAGTTCAACCAGCCCGGCCACAGCATTGTTGACCACTTCACCTATACCTTCCTCTGCGATGGTTGCATGATGGAGGGCATCTCGCACGAGGCGTGCGCGCTTGCCGGCGCATGGAAGCTCAACAAGCTGATCGCGCTGTACGATGACAACGGGATTTCGATTGATGGCCAAGTCGCGCCTTGGTATGTAGACGATGTGGCTGGCCGCTTCAAGAGCTATCAGTGGCACGTGATTGATGCGGTGGATGGACACGACGCGAAAGCCGTGAGCCGCGCCATTGCTGATGCCAAAAAATCAGCCACCAAGCCCACGCTCATCATCTGCAAAACACATATCGGCAAAGGCAGCCCGAACCGCGCGAACACCAGCAAAGCCCACGGCGAGCCGCTGGGCGCTGAAGAAATCAAGCTCACGCGCGAAGCCATTGGTTGGAGTCACGCACCGTTTGAAGTTCCTGCTGACGTGTATGCCGCTTGGGATGCAAAAGCCAGCGGCGCGAAAAAAGAAGCCGCTTGGGATGCGCAATTTGCTGCTTACGCTGCTGCTTACCCTGCACAAGCCGAAGAATTCAAGCGCCGCATGGCCGGCGTGTTGCCCAAAGGCTTCTCCAAAATCGTGGCAGAAACACTCGCTGCGACGCACACCAAAGCCGAAACCGTGGCCAGCCGCAAAGCCAGCCAGCTCGCGTTAGAGGCCTTTACCGCAGCCCTGCCAGAATTGCTCGGCGGCAGCGCTGATTTGACCGGCTCGAACCTCACCAACACCAAATCCACACCAGCCCTGCGCATTGATTTGGCTGGCGATGTGAAGCGCGATGCTGAAGGAAAACTCGGCCGCCATATCAACTTCGGCGTGCGCGAATTTGGCATGGCTGCCATTATGAATGGCGTGGCACTGCACGGCGGTTTCATTCCGTATGGCGGCACGTTCTTGACCTTTTCCGACTACAGCCGCAACGCGATTCGTATGGCTGCGCTCATGAAACAACGCGTGATCCATGTGTTCACGCACGACTCGATTGGCCTGGGTGAAGACGGCCCCACGCACCAATCGGTAGAGCATGCCGCGAGCTTGCGCCTGATTCCCAATCTGGATGTGTGGCGCCCCGCCGATACCTTGGAAACGGCGATTGCTTGGGCCACAGCGTTGAACAATGCGACACGCCCCACCGCGCTCTTGCTTTCCCGCCAAAACCTACCCTACTTGCCCAAACAGACGGCTGACAACATCGACAAAGGCGCGTACATTTTGAGCGAGCCAGAAGATATCGGCCTGAAGAAAAAAGCCCAAGTCGTGCTCATGGCTTCCGGCTCCGAAGTGGGCTTGGCCATGGACGCCCAGAAACTGCTTGCTGCACAAAAAATCGCTGCCCGTGTCGTCTCCGTGCCGAGCACCACCACCTTTGACCGACAAACCGCTGTGTACAAAGCCCTCGTGCTGCCCGGGAATTTGCCGCGCGTCGCAGTGGAAGCTGGCGTGACCGATGGCTGGTGGAAATATGGCTGCGCTGCTGTCGTGGGCTTGGATACCTATGGCGAGTCCGCGCCCGCGCCCACGCTGTTCAAGCACTTTGGTTTCACGGCGCAAAACGTGGCAGACACCGCCTTCGCAGTGTTACTCAAGCGTTAAACTTGTCGCCCCACTATTCATTTTTACGAGAAGCACAGTGATGAAAGCATTGAAATGGATGACGATTTCTGTGGCCATGTTGGCCAGCAGCGCGTTCGCGCAAACCGTCTCAGGCGTGAAGGTTGAGCCGGCGCAAATCAAGGCCGGCGAGAGCGTCAAAGTCACAGTGAGTTTTAACAATGCAGACAGTCCCAATTGCGGCATGAAGATCAGGCTGGGCGACGGCCGCGAGGAGCGCGTGAAGATCAACCAAGCCAAAGACGTGCCCTTTGTGCTGGCGCACACCTATGCCAAAGCGGGCAACTACACCGTCTATGCCGAGCCCAGCGGCACCGGCTCCACACTCAAGTGCAATGGCAAAACCGTGAATGCCGCTGTGGTCGTGGCTGCAGCCCCTGCCGCCGCCGCGCCGGCTGCCGCTGCTTCCGCAGCCAAACCTGCCGCTTCTGCGCCAGCTGCTGCCAAGCCAGCACTGTGCCCCACAGGCTGGACACTGGCCAAACCCGGCCAGAATGCAAAAACCAAGGCCTTCACCTGCACAGCCAAGGCAGAGACCAAGATTCCAGAGCCCAAGCTGGTCTGCCCTGGCGATCTGACCTACTTTGAAAACAGCAAAAAAGGCCAACTGGGCTGCCGAATTTAAGCCAGCGGCAAAATCCTGAGCAAGAAGGCGTTGCCCCGGATTCGGCAACGCCTTCTGACTGAGTGTTTTGACAGTTTTATCTTTGGAGTGAGTAATGAGCATCAAATTGGGTATCAACGGATTTGGCCGCATTGGCCGCATGGTGTTTCGCGCAGCCGTGCAGAATTTTTCAGACATTGAGGTCGTCGGCATCAACGATCTGCTCGAGCCCGACTATTTGGCCTATATGCTCACCTATGACAGCGTCCATGGACGCTTCAAGGGTGATGTGAAGGTGGAAGGCAACACGCTGGTGGTCAACGGCAAGAAGATTCGCTTGACCGCCGAGAAAGACCCTGCTGCCCTCAGATGGAATGAAGTCGGCGCTGATGTGGTCTTGGAAGCCACTGGCCTGTTCCTCACCAAAGACGCGGGCGAAAAGCATTTGGCTGCGGGTGCGAAGAAAGTGATTTTTTCCGCGCCCTCCAAAGACGATACGCTGATGTTCGTCTATGGCGTGAACCACGCCACCTATGCTGGCCAAGCCATTATTTCCAACGCATCTTGCACCACCAACTGCTTGGCACCGGTGGCGAAAGTCTTGAACGACAAATGGGGCATCAAGCGTGGCCTCATGACCACGGTGCATGCTGCCACTGCCACGCAAAAAACCGTGGATGGCCCTTCTAACAAAGATTGGCGCGGTGGCCGGGGAATTTTGGAAAACATCATTCCCTCGTCCACAGGCGCCGCCAAGGCTGTGGGCGTGGTGATTCCCGAGCTGAACAAAAAGCTCACGGGCATGGCCTTCCGCGTGCCCACCAGCGATGTGTCGGTGGTGGATTTGACGGTTGAATTGAACAACCCAGCCACTTACGCCGAGATTTGCGCCGAGATGAAAGCGCAGAGCCAAGGCGCGCTCAAGGGTGTGCTCGGCTACACCGAAGACAAAGTGGTCGCCACCGACTTCCGTGGTGAAGTCTGCACCAGCGTGTTTGATGCCGATGCCGGCATTGCATTGGACAGCACCTTCGTCAAAGTGGTGAGCTGGTATGACAACGAATGGGGCTATTCCAACAAGTGTTTGGAAATGGCGCGCGTGGTGGCGGGCAAGTAACGGATCGGTAAAATCTCGTCGGCTTACCCGAAAAGCCTGTAAAACTTCGGCGGCGCATGCTACAAAGCAGCATGCGCCGCTTTTTATTGCCCATCATTCTTTGCCTGACAGCCGCCAGTGCAGTTCAGGCGCAAAACCCTGTCGTCGCTCATGGCTTGATCATCCAGCTCAAAGCCACAGCCCTCCCAGAGAGCGTCACGCGTGAGCTGCCCAGTGTGCAACGCGCCAAGCGCGAAGGCTTGGCGCAAGAGCGCATGCAAGCCATCAAGCAGGGCACTGGCGTCGCCAACTTTGCGCACCGCGAGCTCAGCGGCGAGCATCGCCTGATGCGCTTTGCCACGCCATTGCAGGGCCAGGTTTTGGAAGATACGATTCGCCGTCTTCGCCTGCACCCCGATGTGGCCTCGGTGGAGCCGAATGTGCGCATGAAACTCGCTCAAACGCCGAATGACACACGCTTTGCCGAGCAATGGCATCTGGGCGCGAGTGCAGTGAGTGCGTCAGCGCTGAACATGACGCAAACCTGGGCCGTGACCACCGGTACGGCATCGATCGTGGTGGCAGTGGTGGATACGGGTATCTTGCCGCACCCGGATTTAGCAGGCAAAGTGTTGCCCGGCTATGACTTCATCGAAGATGTGGACAATGCCAACGATGGCAATGGCCGCGACAATGATCCGACCGATCCGGGTGATTGGGTGACTTCTGCAGAGCGCAGTGGCGCGTTTGCGGGTTGCGATGTGAGCAACAGCTCTTGGCATGGCACGTTCATCGCGGGGCAAATCGCTGCTGCCACCAACAACAGCACGGGGGTTGCGGGTGTGAGTTGGCAGACCAAGATTCTGCCAGTGCGTGTGTCGGGCAAATGCGGCACCCTGCTCAGTGACATTCTGGATGGCTTGCGCTGGGCGGGGGGTTGGCAGTCACGGGAGTGCCCAACAACGCCAATCCTGCCAAAGTGATCAATTTGAGTTTTGGTGGCGATCAACCCTGTTCTTCGAGTTATCAGACGGTGATTGATGAGCTGGCGGCCGTGGGCACCCTCGTGGTCGTGGCAGCAGGCAACTCCCAGGGACTCGGGGACAACATGCAACTCAAGCGCCCCGCCGATTGCCGGGGTGTGATGGCCGTTGGGGCTGTACAGGCCAACGGTCTGAAAACCAGCTATTCCTATGTTGGCAGCAATATGAGCTTGATGGCTCCCGGCGGACATTCAAGCAGCTCAGGCAATCCTGGCAACACCGCCACCTTGCTACTTTCGACCAGCAATTCAGGCACGCAAGCTCCAGCAGCACATGAAGAGGGCTACAAGCAAGGCACCAGCTTTTCCGCACCGTTGGCAGCTGGCGTGGCTTCGCTGATGATGGCGATCAACCCCTTGCTGAGCCCAGATGCACTGATCCTGCGTATGAAAGCCTCCGCACGGAGTTTCACGGGCAGTGCCACCTCGTGTATCGTGAACCCGAGCGTGGCCTGCACCTGCAATACCAGCGTCTGCGGCGCGGGAATGCTCAATCCATTGGCTGCTGTACAAGCCTCGTATGCTCCGGCTGCAGTGATCGCACCCGTGGGTAAGCCCTTACCGGGCGCGGTGATCACTCTGGATGCACGCAGCAGCGCCGCAGTGGGGACACCGACGATCAGCAGCTATGTCTGGGCGATTCAGCAGGGCAGCGGCTTGACGATCGCCAGCCCCACGGCAGCACTCACACAAGTGCGCCTGCCAGAGACGCCGGGCGTGTTCGTGTTTCAGTTAAGCGTGACGGATACTTTGGGGCAAACGGGTCTGGCGCAGCTTCGCATTGACACAATGCCCCTGCCTGAGCCAGCCTCCACGGCAAGCACTAGCAGCAGCGGTGGGGGTGGTGGTGCCGACTCTCGCGCTTGGTTGGCCCTGCTCTTGGTGCTGACGGTGATTGCTACAGTGAGCGCCGCACGTCAAGCACGAAGGACACACATTAGATTGCAGCCGAAGCAGGACAAATCGAAGTCCTGAGAATAAATCGACGTTTCGCCGGCATAGAATATGCCTAGCATGCTATTGATTTGATAGTTTTTAGAGAAGGTTGGCCAGCTCCACGGCTGACTTCACCCCCATTTTGTCGAACACCCGTGCGCGATGAACTTCCACCGTGCGTACGCTGATGTCAAGTTGATCGGCAATCAGCTTATTGGGTAGGCCTTGGGTCACCAAGCGCATCACGTCGCGCTCTCGCTCGGTCAATTCGGCCATGCGTTCGCGCATCTGCGAAGCGCCTTGCATTTGCTCCAAAGCCTGTGCACTTTGCTGCAAAGCTTGTTCAATGCGATCCACCAAGGCATTGTCGGAAAACGGTTTCTCGCAAAAATCGAAAGCGCCTCGCTTGACGGCATCCACCGCCGTGGGTACATCGGCATGACCCGTGAGAAAAATCACGGGGACCGCTGCGGCCCAAGGCAGGGCTAGTAGTTGGTCAAATAAAGCAAGACCGCTCAGCCCAGGCATGCGCACATCCAGCAGCACACAACAGGCCTGGCGAGGCACGCCTGTGCGAATCAGTGCCCAAAAATCTTCGGCATTGGCGTAAGCCTCATGCAGCAAACGGCGTGAGCGCAGCAGCCAAGCCAGCGCTTCGCGCACGCCCGCATCGTCATCAACGATATAGACGAGGGCATCGACAGTTTTGCTCATGCTGCCGAGTCTGCCACCGCGGGAGCGATTTGTGCATCAGTAGTGACCGCAGAGGCTGTGCGGATTGGCGAGGCTTCCGTGCGCGGCAGGGTAAACACAAAAGCTGTGCCGCGCGGAACATTGGCTTCAAAACGCAGAACACCGCCATGCTGCTCCACCACCGTGCGGCATAGGCTCAGGCCCAGCCCCATGCCATCGGATTTGGTGGAAAAGAAGGGCGTGAACAACTGCGTGGCAATTTCTTCCTGAATGCCCAAGCCTTGGTCAAGCACGGCAAACTCCAGCCATTGCGGCGCATCATCTAGGGGTCGCACGCGCAAGCTGAGTTGGCGTTGCGGGCCGGGCGTGTTCTCCATCGCCTGAATACCATTGCGCGCTAAATTCAGCAGCACCTGCTCCACCATGGTTCGGTCCACGTGAACCGCAGGTGCATTGTGCACGCCTTGCAAGAGTACCCGCACATTCAATTTGCGCGCTTGTAGTTGCACCAGTGGCATCACGGCATCCAGCAAAGCCTGCGGCCGCACATCCTCATGCTTGCTCTCGCGCCGGCGAACGAAATCATGCACAGACTTGATCACCTTGCCTGCGCGCTCGGCCTGCTGTGCGATGCGGGACAGGGCATGCGAGACCTCCTGCGGCGGAAGATCAGGCGTGTTGCCAAGCATATTCGCCGTACCCGTGGCATAGCTGGAAATCGCGGCCGAGGGTTGGTTGAGCTCATGGCTGAGCAGCGAAGCCATCTCGCCCATCGTGGCCAAGCGTGCGCTGGCCTGCATGCGATCCTGAGAGGCGCGTGAGACTTCTTCCATTCGGCGCTGTTCACTGATGTCCACAATCGCGCTCATCCAGCCCGTCTGCTGACCCAAAGCATCAATCAAGGGCGCTTCAAACACCAGCACGGAAAACCGCGAACCGTCTTTGCGAAGGAACACTGACTCGTAACCCTCGCGCGCCGGAGAATTGCCGGACAGACGAATGGCTTGGCGCTGTTGGTATTCGTCGACCAACTCCGGTGGCCAATAGGGCATGGGAGCTTTGCAGCCAACCAGCTCCGGGGCTTCAAAACCCGTCATC
>JBJTSL010000455.1:0-3112 GCA_046076625.1 Allobrachymonas sp. | reverse complement strand
AGAAGCGCGAAGAGACGTTTGTGGAGGATTGACTCTTTCTCTGAGTTCACGAAAAAAACGGCAACTTTGGTTGCCGCTTTTTTTCTCAGTGGCAATTCAGCGCGCTTTGACTTGAGACGGCAAGCCCGCTTGTCCAACTGCTTTCCAAGCCCGGCGCATTTGTAACTCAGAACTGAAACCACATAGCTTCGCTGCTTGTGCCACGCTTTTACCGCTTTGCAAAGCCTTAGCCGCCTGTTCTACGCGAATATTGCGTAAAAATTCCAGCGGGCTCAAGCCCACATGCTCGTCAAACAAGCGGTTCGCATGCCGCGTGGAGGTGCAAGCCACCTCGGCAATGGAGTCGGCTGTCCAAGCTTGCTGTGGCGAAAGGCTGAGTGCATCTTGCACGCGATGCACGGCAGGATGCAGATGCGCCCGGTTGCTTAAAAACGCAGACAGCTGCGGGTCACTCGCCGAGCGCCGCATTGGCATCACCATCACCTGCGCCACCCGCGCGGCCACTGCCTCGCTGCAGACCTCTGCAATTAAATGCACCGCCAAATCAATGCCGGTGGTGATGCCGGCGCTGCTGTAAATATTGTGCGTGGTATCCGCCACAAAGATGCGATTGGCCAGCACTTGGGCATTGGGCTCAAGTCGTTGCAAAGCATCCAACTCCAGATGATGCGTGGTCACTTGGGCCCCCGCCAGCAAGCCCGCTTGCGCAGCCAGCAACGCGCCCGCGCAAACCGTGATCAAGCGATGAGGCGCTTGGAGCTGAGGGCGGATCTTGCGCAGCCAAGCGTCAAGCGCGCGCACCGGTGGGCTGCTCAGGTTAATGTGTTCATCCGGGGAGCCGAGCAAAATCACCCAGCTTGGATTGGTGAGCTTGTCTGGCAGAGCTTCGAGCTGCATCAGCTGCGCTCCCACCGAGCTAACTGCTTGCCCATTGAGCAGTGGCGGCCCCACAAAACGCATGCGAAACGCAGCAGGTTTGCCTTGCCGCTCAAGCGTTTGATTCGCAATCCGAAAGGCCTCCGCTGGCCCCGCCCAATCTAGTGCGCAGCTGTGGGGTAGGATGACGAAAAGCAGCTCGATCATGCGAGCCCAGATGACGAGTGAGCCGGTGATGGCGCACAGCCTTGCGGTTTGAAAACGCGTTCAGTCGAAGCGGGGCGCTTGACCAGCTTGTCTTTCGGGCGAATCGGGCGGCGAATCAATTCTCCGCCGCAATTGGGACAGATGCCGTTGAGCTTGTTGTCTGTGCAGTCTTGGCAAAACGTGCATTCAAAGCTGCAAATACGCGCATCGAGTGAATCGGGCGAAAGACCGCGATCGCAGCATTCACAGCTGGGTTTGAGGATCAGCATACCGTATTCTCCAATGCTTCTGACACGCTGCCAATCTTTGCGAAGCGGCCTTGCAGCACGGTGGCAGTGCGCGTTTTGATGGCAGAAACGCTCAGCGTTGAGCCGTCTGAGTTTTTCATATCAAACGTGAGCGTGGCATCCGTCACGTAATCCACTTTCCAGCCCAAATCACTCGCGTGGCGCGTGGTGGTCTCGCAGCATTGCTCGGTGCGGATGCCGCTGATGATGAGCTTTTGAATGCCTTGCTGCGTGAGCCAAACATCAAGGCCCGTGCCGACCAAGGCGCTGTGGCGAGATTTATGAACGGTATGCGCTGCATCAAAATCGGCCAAGCCTTGGAGTGGGCGGATATGGCCTGATTCGAGGGCGAAAGCATTGCTGGCCACTTTCTCGCCATCGACGTGAAACACGCGAATGATAGGAATGCCGCGTTGCTGGCTGCCTGCGATCAAAGCGTTTTGATGCATCAGGTATTCATTGACATGTGTGGTAGAAAAATAAGGGCGATGTCGAAACGATTCTTGAACATCGATCACGATGAGAGCGGTTTTCATGGAAGCTTCTCCTGAGGGTTGAAGAAGCTCCATGTTGACTTGATCTAGGCGCATTGGATTGCCGCATTCAGACGAGAATACATCATTTTCAGACATATTGATGACTACTGATTTGATAGCATTCGACGCAGCAAATACGCCGGCTAACTACCTAAAATGCTCTCAACTATGCTTCAAAAGCCGCTTGAGAGCTTGATCGTCGATACCTTCGGCCAGCAGGCTCTCGTACGTGCGCTGGGCGTAGTCGAGCGTCATGCCGTAACGGCCGCTTGCTTCACGAAAAATCTGACGGTATTGTGCGGGCGTGAGCTCGCCACAAAAACTTTTGCTGCTGCGCGGTAGTGTGAAGGCCAGAGCGTTCACCGTTCCTTGGCTTGTGGTGCAGCGCAGCCAACGCGGCTCATACACATCGCTGGGCATTTCTCTGAACCACAGATCATCGAGTGCCTGAAGCGCCTGCTTCTTTGGTATGCGAAATACCACCCCTTGGCAACTGCCGCCGCTAAGAAGCGCAAAGACGAGACCAGGGCATTGCGGCGAGCCTCGGTTGATCGTGCTCCACATCTGCAAGGCGCGATGCCAGCCTTGCACTCGCGCTGCACGGCGCTCGATGAATTCAAACTCTTGCTTCCAAATTAGCGAGGCATAGCCGAAGACCCATAAATCCGCTCCTTGCGCCTGCCATTGGGCTCTGACTGTCTCTAGCAGGGGCGTAGAGGCTTGCAAAGCAACAGAAAAATTGGTTGGCGGTGGAGTCATTGCGGCAATTTACAATAGCAGGCTAATTAATAACGGAGGTTGCAATGTTCTCACAAGATGACGAAAGCACTGGCGTAGCCTTGGGCGTGGTGTTTGGGGTGATTTTTCTGGTGATCAGCTTGGTGCTGGGGCTGGCGATTTTTCAGACCAATAAATCAAAGGCGAAGATGGCTGCTGCAAGTGCGCCGGTCGTGGCGGCTGCTCCCGCTGTAGCACCTGCTCCGGTTGCGCCAGCGACAGATGGCGCGAGTGTGAAGGTGGAGGGTGGTGTGGTGAAGTTTTACTTCGCCCCCGGCAAGGCAGAACTCGCGCAAGATGGCGCAAAAGCCTTGACAGAAATTCTGGCCGCTGCCAAAACCGGCAAAAAAGTGGGTATCAGCGGCTATGTAGACCCTTCTGGGGACGCTGCCAAGAATGCGGAAATTGCCAAGCAGCGCGCTTTTGCCG
>JBJTSL010000454.1:0-3375 GCA_046076625.1 Allobrachymonas sp. | reverse complement strand
GCGCACGCCCACGCGGCCGTTCTCACGGCGGTATCCAAGGAAGGTGGTGGTTTTGTCGATGATTGACATGATGATTTCCAAAAAATGTTTGAGCGAAAGTGTCTTTTCCAGCGATCACCGCGGATCTGGCTTTGCCAGGCTGCTGGTGATGCCCCCAAGAGGGGGCGGCCGCTAGGCCGCATGGGGGGTACGTTTTCACCAGCGTTTTGTTTTGATGTTGTGAACGTGTGCGTGCTCGCCCGCTTTCGCATCCTTCACCACTTTGCCCATGTCGATACCGTACTTCCAAACGGTGTCGCCCACTTTCATGTCTTTGAGCGCAATCTTGTGGCCAATGGGAATGTCTTGCAGCGCGACCATGCTGGTGGCTTTGTCTTCGTCCATGATCCAGCCATTCAAGGTCATGCCGGCTTTCACGCCTTCGACCACGACGACGGCGACCGTGTCTTTGGCATCATGCAATACATAGTGATTCATTGTTGCTCCGTTTAACGTGAAAAAAAGAGGCGAAAGGAAATGCTCTCGTGAGGCGGGAGTGTACGCGCCGATTCAAACATGTCAATCAACTCATATATATGAAATAAATGATAAGCTGATTTTTGTCTACAATCGCCATGTCTCTTCCCAACTTGTTGATTAACCACCGTGCACCAAGCGCGATGCTGCTATATCTCAACTGACTCGACCTACTCGCAACAAAATCCCACGGTTCAGCACGCGTTTGGATGCGCCTGATGCGACGCAGTTGCTGCAACCGATTGTCGAAAGCGGAGCGGGTGGCGCGCCGCTGTATCGCTTGGCAAAAAGTGCGCTGCTGCGGCTGTTGGAATCAGGCCAGTTGGGTCCGGGTGAGACCTTGCCCAATGAGGCGCAATTGGCCGATGCGCTCAAGGTGATTATCGGCACCTTGCGTAAGGCGGTGGATGAGCTCGTGCATGAACACATTCTGGTGCGCCGGCAAGGCAAGGGCACGTTCGTTGCGCTGCACAGCCAAGACCGCTTCATGTTTCAGTTTTTTCATGTTGAGCCACGCCCTGATGTATTTGACTCACGTGTCGTATCCGAGCGGGAATACCCGGTGGTTGACAACTTGGGTTTTCAAACCGGCAAAGCCACGGAGAGTGAGGCGCAAGCGCTGCGGATTCGGCCAGATGATGCCGTCTGGCGCATCGACAATGCGCTGCGATTGAACGGCAAAACCGTGGTGCATGACCGGATCGTTCTCTCGCACAGCATGTTCAAAAGCCTCACAGAAAAGCGCTTTTTGGAGCGGCCGAATACGATCTATAACCTGTATCAAACAGACTTGGGCATCAGTGTGATTCGCGCGCAGGAGCGCGTTCGCGCGAGCGCGGCCAGTACCGAGATCGCACGCGTGCTGGGCTTGCGCGCGGGAACACCTGTGCTGGAAGTGCATCGCGTGGCGACGACGTTTGGCGAACGCCCCGTAGAACTGCGCATCTCGACGATCAACACGCAGTCGCATGACTATGTGAGTCTGTTGAGTAAGCGTTGAAATTTCTCAGTCGAACGTACACTCAACTCCAATGACTGTATCTACTATTGATTTAGGAGCACTCTGCGCAGAAATTGCGCCGGCTATCAGTCGAATTGGCCATCAAGTTTGGCAGCAAAGTGGCGATGCACAGGGTTTACAAGTCTCTGAAAAGTCTGCGGGTGACATTGCAACGCAGGTGGATCGATGGGCAGAGGACTCACTGAAAACTGTGCTGATGCAAGCTCTGTCGGATTCGCAGTTTTTGGGTGAGGAAACTGCGCAGGGCTCAGAGCTTGTCGAATCGGAAACGCCGACTTGGATTGTTGACCCGATTGACGGGACGGCGAATTTTGCACGTGGCTATCCACAATGGTGTGTCTCGGTCGGTTTGGTGATCCAAGGTGAACCGGTGCTGGGCATCATTCACGATCCTAGCCGCGAAGAGACTTTTTATGCGACGCGCGGACATGGTGCTTGGCTGCAAAGTCGCAAGGGTTTGCAGCGTTTGCAATGTGCAGCCACCAACCATTTACTGAAAGCGACGGTGAGTACCGTTTTCCCAAAACCTCAGAGCGCGCTGATGCCGCAGTATTTGCAAGAGTTCAACCGCATCTTGCCTCAGGTGGCGCAGTTACGCCGATCGGGCTCAATGGCGCTTGAACTGGCCTACATCGCGGCCGGTAGAGCTGATGCGCTTTGGGAGCGCGGCATGAGCGCTTGGGATATTGCAGCTGCTTGGATCATTTTGCAGGAAGCCGGAGCTGAGGTCATCGCGATGGATGGGCTGCCTATTTTGCAGAGCAAGTTCTTGGCAGTCGGCACGCCAAGCACCTTGCCGCAGCTCAAGCGCTTGTTGGAGGAATGACAGCCCATGAGGTGCGCATTTTTAGACGAAACTCGGCCCTAGCCGGCATATCAATTACGCTAAATGCTATCGAAGTGATGGTATTTTTATGCTCGCAACTCGTAAATCCCAAGAGCGCATGTGCCTCACCGCCGCAAATGTGCAAGTGGCAATTCTCGGGACGCTTTCACCTCCCCCAGCGAGAAGCTGGTGTGCAGGTCCTTCACATGGGGTAGGTTGATCAGCGTTTCCATCGCGAAGCGCGAGTAGGCTTCAAGGTCGGTCGCCATGACCGTAATCTCAAATGAGCCTTCTCCAGAGATGTGGTGCACGTTCATCACTTCAGGCAACTTCACCAACGCTTCGCGCAGCTCCCGGGTTACAGAGCCGGTGTTGACATCGGCATATAGGCGCACGAAGGCGATTACGCCTAGGCCGATTTTGTGGCGATTCAAGCTTGCGTGATAGCCGCTGATGTAGCCCTCGGCTTCGAGGCGCTTGACGCGCCGCCAGCAAGGTGCGGGCGAGAGGCCGATGCGCTCGGAGAGATCGGCATTTGTCAAACGGCCATCACGCTGCAGCTCATGCAGGATGCGTATGTCATACCGATCTAGGCCTGTGAGCACTTCATCCACCTCGGCCGTGCTTGGTGCGGGCTCAGGGGTTTTGAGCTGCAGGGGTTTCTTAACGATTGCTGGTGGAGGGGAGGGTTTACGTTTCGTCGCCATGGTCTATCGAGAATGATTCTTGCGCCAATTGCATGACTGGCGCGAGAAAAAGCAAGAAATAGGCCGCTATTTGAAACGCAAGCTCGGCTACAGTCAAGTGATGAGAACAATCATTGAGTCTTTAGAAGAATCCAAAATCCGAGAGGTCGCCAATGCCGGGCTAGGCCGTGAGGGCGTGTTACCGTTTTGGTTTGGCGAGAGTGACGAAGTCACGCCAGAATTCATCCGTGAGGCCGCGATTCAATCGCTGCAGGCGGGGGAAACTTTTTATTCACCCAACCTCGGTTTGCCCGCCTTGCGCGAAG
>JBJTSL010000453.1:0-3203 GCA_046076625.1 Allobrachymonas sp. | reverse complement strand
AGTTGTTCAAAGCCGCCGGCCTGCATGTCAAAGCCAAGCTACACACCCAGCCGCGCCACCCGAAGGCGCAAGACGCGCGCGACCCGCTGCACAGCGCCCGCTCACGCGAGACCACGCATCTTTGGCGGCTGGTGGCAGCTTGAAACCATGGGTAGGTAACCCACACAAAAGCCCCCTGCTCCCAAAAGTGCAGCAAATTTGCTACAAATTCGGGTTTTCCCGAGCTTAAAAAGCATAGCAAGATACGAAAGTTGTAGCGCAGGTTGTAAAAAAACCTTATATTTCAATCAGTTCGAGGCTAAACCTCCGACACTACTTCATCAAAACACTGCTTAGGAGTCACCTTTCATGAGCGCCAAAGACAATGCCGCCGTCAACGCCCTGTTTGATCTGCTGGAGTCGCGCTATGCGATGCGCGTGCTGTGGGCCCTGAAAGACGGCCATCCGCAAACCTTCCGCCTGCTGCAAGACAGCGTGGGCGGCATCACCCCCAACACCCTCAACACCCGTCTGAAAGAATTGCGTGCTGCCTCCTTGGTTGGCCACGGCGATTCTGGCTACAGCCTGACCAGTGGCGGCACGGATTTATTGAAGCGCATGAGCGACTTGGGCGCATTTGCCACCAAGTGGACCAGCGCCAAAGCCAAGAAGAAGTAATTCTTGGCCAACGATCGGTTTCTGTGAGTTCGCATCGATTGAGTCTTTGAGAAGTTTTCTCTCCTTCCCCACAGCCCGAACGATCTTCGGGCTGTTTTTTTGGTCGTTTTCAAGACAAAATCGGGTATTCGCCGTCATAGAATATGCGTAGAGTGCTATGATTTTTATAGTATATTTACAGAACTATGCGGGCCAGAGTGCGCCTGTGCAGCGCTCCATGCCGCTCAAATCTTGTCGCGTTGTGGCCTGAGTGAAACCTTGAGCGGCCAGTAAATCGCGCACTTGGCGGGCTTGGTCGTAGCCATGTTCCAGCAGCAGCCAGCCGCCGGGCTTCAGATGCGGCGGTGCATGCGCAACGATGCGGCGAATCGCATCGAGGCCATCTGCGCCGCTGGTGAGCGCGAGTGCGGGCTCGTGCTGCAAAGCAGCCAGGTGTGCGTCGCCTTGGGCGATGTAGGGCGGGTTGCTCAGGATCACATCAAAGCGATGGCCGCCCAAGCTGGCAAACCAATCCAATTGCGCTGCGTCTGAGGGCGCGAACTGGACTGGCAAATTCAATTGCTCCGCATTGAGCCGAGCCACGGCTAGGGCTTCGGCGCTGGCATCGGTGGCCGTCATGTGAAGCTGCGGGCGCTGCGACTTCACTGCCAGAGCAATTGCGCCACTGCCTGTGCCCAAATCGAGCACTTGCCAATCAGCATTAGCAGGAATCAGCTCCAAAGCCCATTCCACCAGTGTTTCTGTGTCATCGCGCGGGTCGAGCACGCGGCGATCGACCATCAGGCGCAGCCCATAAAACTCTTTGAACCCCAGGATATAGGCCACCGGCTCGCCGCCAAGGCGGCGCTGCACAGCGATTTGCCATCTGTCAAGCTGAGCCTCTTGGAGCGAGTCGGTCTCATGCATGAGCAGCCAAGCACGATCATGCGTCTCGCGGTCACAAACATGCAGCATCAGATACTGCGCCTCCTTGCGCGGCAGGCCTTGGGCAATGGCGCTTTGAAGCAGGGCGGCGATGGTGGACATGCTTTTGATTGTAGAACGCTGACTTGCTTGATGCGTTGCTGACTACGAAATAGATAGCACTCTGCTCAATATCTATGCCGGCGAATCGCCTAGATGGCTTGTAAAATCTTTGCATCATGAGCAAGCCAACCCTCCACATCCTGATGGTCTGCATGGGCAATATTTGCCGCAGCCCGACGGCGGAGGGCGTGCTTCGCGCCAAAGTGGCGCAGGCTGGTTTGGCTCAGCATGTGAAGATCGACTCCGCTGGAACGCACAACTACCACCCCGGCAGCCCGCCAGATGAGCGCAGTCAAGCGCATGCCCTGGCTCGGGGGTATGACATCTCCAAGCTCAGAGCGCGGCAGGTGCGGGAGGTCGATTTCGAGCGCTTTGATCTGATTTTTGCGATGGATTGGGACAATTTGGCGCTATTGCAGGCCAATTGCCCGGATGCGCATCAGCACAAGCTCAAGCTCTTTATGCAGCATGCCAACCCGGCTATGGCGCTGGGTGAGACGGTGCCCGATCCGTACTATGGCGGTGCAGCTGGCTTTGAACACGTGCTGGATTTACTGGAGGCGGCCAGCGATGGCTGGGTGGAAAAGTTGTCAAAACGCTTGAATGGCGACTATTGACTGGCAAATCTGTCCTTTATTCTGCGCCTGAACACAAATTGTCTTGGACAAAAAGCCTCACTTCGAGTAATATCAATCCCGAGCGAATTTGTGGGGTATCTGTTATACTTGAGTGGAATGCTCAAGATTAAAGCCAGTTTGTGAAGTGTCAAGGTGACAGCAAATGGAGCCAATCCAACAATCCACGAATCGACGAGAGGCGGCTTGCCAGCAGTTGGAGGCAAGCAGAGCGGGCGGAGACGTGGTCTTG
Organism: Allobrachymonas sp.; assembly: GCA_046076625.1. GTDB lineage: Bacteria > Pseudomonadota > Gammaproteobacteria > Burkholderiales > Burkholderiaceae_C > JANMDU01. Next base: position 653 of record JBJTSL010000453.1, on the reverse strand, counting down.
AAAGCACAGGTTTTCAGGGCCTTTATAAATGTAGTGCCACTTAGGAGCTAAACATGCGTCTCACAACGAAAGGCCGCTTTGCGGTCACTGCCATGATTGATCTGGCCCTGCGTCAAAACGCAGGTCCCGTCACGCTTGCTGCCATCAGCCAGCGTCAACATATTTCCCTGTCTTATCTAGAGCAACTGTTCGGCAAACTGCGCCGCAATGGCTTGGTGGAATCCACCCGAGGCCCCGGCGGCGGCTACACACTGGGTAAAGATGCCTCCGAAGTGTCGATTGCCGAGATCATTCTCTCGGTGGACGAGCCGATGGATGCCACACATTGCGGCGGCAAAGAAAATTGCAATGGAGAAGCAGGCCGCTGTATGACCCATGACCTGTGGAGCAAGCTGAATGCTCGCATGAGTGAGTTTTTGGGCTCCGTCACCTTACAAGATATGGTGGAAGAGCAGCTGGCCAAAGGCATGCAAGTCGAGGCCAAGCCGATGCTCAAGAAAGCGATTGCCCCCATGCAAGTGGTCAAGCCGATTCGCGTGAACGCGCCCAACTCTGTGTTCGCATTGGGCGCTGCCTTTGCAAAATAAAGTGCAAATCCTGCGAATCACGATGCTCTAGCCAGAAGACAAGCCATGGATGCCACGCCACATTTC
>JBJTSL010000452.1:0-5713 GCA_046076625.1 Allobrachymonas sp. | reverse complement strand
GGCTCAGCTGCGATGAATGCGCTGTGCTGCATGCAGTTGTCAAATGCAGCCATGGTGCGCGGCAGACTGTCTAGCGGCGTGTTAAAGCGCTGGGCGTTGAAGATTTGTGGGACGAGACAGCAGTCGGCCAGCGTAGGTGTGTCGCCATAGCAGTATTTGCCTTGTGCGCTGGGGGGCAGCGCTGCGAGTTGGCGCTCAAAGGCTTCGAGCCCGGTGCGGCACCAATGCACATACCACGCGTTTTTCGCCTCATCGGTCTGCCCCATGTCTTTGACGAGGTATTTCAAAACGCGCAGATTGTTCAGCGGATGAATCTCGCAAGCAATGCTTTGCGCCAGCGCTCTGATGCGGGCGCGGCCGAGCGCGTCTCGCGGCAAGAGTGCGGGCGTGGGATGCGTTTCATCCAAGTATTCCATCATGGCCAAGGATTGATCCAGCCGCGTGCCATCGTTCAACTCAAGTAAGGGCACGAAACCCGCCACCGCAATGCCAGCAAACTCAGGCTTTTTGTGATCGCCTTTGGCCAGATGCACGCCGATGTAGTCATATGGCAAGCCTTTGAGCTCAAGCGCAATGCGCACGCGGAAGGAGGCGGAGGAACGGAAGTAGTTGTAGAGTTTCATGATGGCGTGGGTTGGAGCGTGCGACAAGTCTTAAGGATAACGCGAACCGCTATTGAACAACACACTTGCTAATATCGCTGTCATGAATCACGACCAAAACATTCGCCTCACCCAAGTGGGCCCTGGCACACCGGGGGGCTTGCTGCAGCGACGCTTTTGGCAGCCCATTGCTTTGGTGGAGGAGTTTGATCCGAAGCTGGCGCCAGATATGGGCAGTGTGGAGCATCCACGTTTGATCAAAGCGGTGCGCGCACTGGGGCAAGATTTCGTGCTCGTGAAGAACCACGATGGCTCTTGGGCGCTGATGGACAGGGATTGTCCGCATCGTGGCGCGAACCTGGCCTTTGCTCGCTATGAAGCCGGTGACTATGAAAATGGTAGCACTCCGCGCAGTATTTCTGCCGGCGATGTGCCGATTTCGCTTCAAAAAACGGCGATTCGCTGCCCGTTTCATGGCTGGGCGTTTCAAACGAGTGGCCGCGATGCAGGCCAATGCATCGACACGCCCGCCGAGCCAGAAGGTTCAACGCTGTGCCAGCACATCAAGCAGCGCAACTATCCGGTGCAAGAGAAGGCGGGCGTGGTGTGGGCTTGGTTAGGAGACCATGAGCCCGCCCCGTTTCCTAGCCTCGATTGCTTTGCTGCCCCCGCATCCCACAGCTTCGCCTTTAAAGGCCTTTGGCATGCGAATTGGCTGCAATGCTTTGAAGTAGGTATGGACCCTGCCCACCCATCGTTTTTGCATCGCTTTTTGCAAGATGCGGATTTGCAAGCAACGGGCAGCAATGCCGGCGGCAAACAATTTCGCAGCGCAGCGGCGGGCGATGTGGGCGGCGAGCGCTGGCCGATGACGCGGGTGATGCGCGAGCTGCATAGGCCCAAGCTTTCTGCGCAGGCCGTGCAGAGCGACACACTGCAAGGCATTCGCATCACCGCGCTGCGCAACTTGAGCGAGCAGACCACGCACGTTCGCATGACGCAAGCGATCTTCCCGCATATCTTCGTGATTCCGCTTTCCGAGACGCTCACCATCACACAATGGCATCTGCCGGTGGACGACGGGCAGACTTACTGGTTCAGCGTGTTCACCAGTTTTGATGCGCCGATTGACCAAGCCGCCATGCGCGCCCAGCGCTTGCCCTACACGACGCTGCCGCACTACATTCCCAAAGCTGGCGCACACAACGCTTGGGGCTTCTCGCCCGAGGAGCAAGCCACGCGCACCTTTCTGGGCATGGGTGAGGAAGACATCAATGTGCATGACCAATGGGCCGTGGAAAGCATGGGGGGTATGCAAGACAGAACCCGCGAGCACTTGGCCACGAGCGACAAAATCATCGTGCTGTATCGGCGCTGGCTGCAGCGCGCGCAGGAGGCCGCCGCAGCGGGGCAGACGCCCCCTACGCTGCCAGCCACTCAAACGCTGAGTGAACCGCCGGGCACTGTGGATGGCTTTGCAGCCAGCGATGCTTGGGAAAACTGGGCCACGGAGCAAATCGCAGCCAAGCGACGCAAAGCGAAATGGCTGGCCCCATGACTGCCGATCAACTCCTTCGCCTCGTCTCGGAATCAGGCATCGAGCAGATTCGCATCGCATGGTGTGATGTGCATGGCGAGCTGCGCGCAAAAAGCATCTTGCCGCGTGCGCTGCCTGCCGCGCTCCAAGACGGCATCGGCATGGTGGGCACGCAAGCGCTGAAAGACACCAGTGATCGCACCGCTTTCAAAGTGTTTGAGCCCGATGGCCTAGCGCACTTGCCGATGCTAGCCGAATTTGCAGAAGCCAGCAATTTCACGGTCAAACCCCTACTGGAGAGTTTTCGAGTTTTGCCTTGGCCTCCCCACACCGCTTGGCTGCAAGGCCAAATGCACAACGCTGCGGGCCAAGTGCTGGAAGTTGATTCGCGCGGCATCTTGCACAAGGCGCTGGCCCTGCTCTCGCAAGCAGGCTACAGCCTACGCTGCGGCCTGGAGATTGAGTTTCACATTTACAAAATTGAAAACACCCGCCCGCAGACAGACCCCGAGCTCGCTGCATGGCCGGGCTTGCCACCCGCCGTGAGCATGATCCATCCGGGCTACCGTTTGCTCAGCGAACGCTGGCTTGATCGCGCTGACGAGCCTTTGCAGATCGTGCGCCGCACTTGCGCGGCTCTCGGCTTGCCGCTCACCTCGCTGGAGGTCGAGTTTGGCCCGAGCCAGGTGGAGGCGGTGTTTGACGTGCAGGATGCGATCGCCGCTGCGGACGCGATGGTTGTGTTCCGCAGCGCGACTGCGCAAGCCTTGCAGCGCGCTGGCTACCACGCCACGTTCATGTGCCGCCCACCTTTCCCTCACATCATGAGCAGCGGCTGGCATTTGCATCAATCGCTTGTCGATATGAAAACTGGCCGAAATGCATTCGCAGCGCCTGACCATGATCTCTCCCACACAGGACAAGCTTGGCTCGCCGGTCTGATTGAGCACGCAAGCGGCATCTGCGCCCTGGCCAACCCCACGCTCGATGCTTACGAGCGCTTCAAGCCCAACGCCCTCGCCCCCACGCGAGCCAACTGGGGGCTCGACAGCCGAAGCGCCATGCTGCGCGTGATCCCCTTTGGCAAGGCTGCCCGAATTGAAAACCGCATCGGCTCACCGCAGGCCAATCCTTATCTTTATCTCGCGTCTCAAATCCACGCAGGCTTGGACGGCCTGACGCGCAAGCTGAAACCTCCACGCGCTCAAGATTCCCAAGCCGCCGCCCTGCCCACGCATCTTGGCGAGGCACTGAGCGCACTGAAAGCCGATGCAGCGCTGAGCGAAGGCTTCGGCGCTCACGTGCTCGCTTGGTTCGCACAAATCAAGCGCCAAGAAATCACACGCTACGAAGCGGCGCAAGATAAAGCCGATTGGATTCGACGCGAGTATTTTTCTCGGTTCTGAATCGGTGTGCTTTCAAAGGCACAATCACGGCTTCAAACACACCCGCCATGATTGATTTTTTGAACGCCCCCGCCTTCACTTTTCTCGGCCTCGCTGCCAGCCGGGCAGAACTCATTGGCGCCATCCTCGGGGTAGCCATGGTGGTCTGCAATATTCGCCAAATCCACTGGGGCTGGCCGTTGGCATTTTTAAGCTCGGTGATGTACGGATTCGTTTTCTTTGATTCTCTGCTGTTCGCTGAAGCCGGGCTGCAAGTTTTCTTCGCCATCACCGCACTCTGGGGCTGGTGGCAATGGCTGCGCGGCACATCCAGTCAAGGCTTGGCCTTGCAGCCACAGACTTTGCCGCACTCGGTTGCTATCAAGTGCATAGCATTTTGCGCAGTATTCATGCCGGCAATCGCCCTGTTTTTATCCAAATACACGAATTCCGATGTGCCTTGGTGGGATGCCGTGCCCACCGTGCTGAGTTTGGTTGCCACCTATCTGCTCGGAAAAAAATACATCGCGAATTGGCCGCTGTGGATCGTGGTCAATATCATCAGCGTTGGTCTGTTCGCCATCAAAGCCCTGTGGCTCACCGTGGGCTTGTATGCGATCTTCGCCGCAATGGCAGGCCTTGGCTGGCGCGCTTGGCAACAAGCGATGAAAGCGCCCACATGAAGATTGCCTTGCTAGGTGCAGAGAGCACAGGGAAAAGCCAGCTCGCGGGCGAGCTGGCCGCACATTTGGATGCAAGCGGGCAAAACGCCATCGCCGTGAGCGAGTATCTGCGCGAATGGTGTGAGCGCGAAGGCTGCACACCGCAGCCAGAGAACCAAGCCCACATCGCGCAAACTCAGCAAGCGCGTATCGAAGCAGCAACAAGCCAAGCCTCCTGGGTGATCGCCGATACCACGCCGCTCATGACCGCCGTGTACAGCGAATTCATCTTCTCTGATAAAAGTTTGCATCATCAAGCGCTGGCCTACCAACGCAGTTTCGACCTCACCCTCGTCACCGGTCTTGATATGCCCTGGGAAGCAGACGGCATCCAACGCGACGGCCCGCATGTGCGCGGCCCCGTTGATGCGTTGCTGCGCAACTTACTGCAACAAGCGGGCATTGCCTATGAGGTCGTTTATGGCAGCGGCCATCAACGCACCGCTAACGCTTTGAACGCTGTTTCTCGTCTTGCTAAGACGACGAACGCTATTGATTCAATAGCACTACATGCAGACTTATTGACGTCAGATAGCCAGAAAGACTTCAACAAATGGCAATGGAACTGCGAGAAATGCTCCGACCCCGATTGCGAGCATCGCTTGTTTCGCTCGCTGCAATTGGCAACTTGAGACAAGCCTCAATCGAGAGTTTGCCGACTACGTAAATCATGTGCCACCCCGGATACGGGATCGGTAAAACTAAGCGATTGTGCGAGCAGCTTCAACGGTCTAGCGTAGTTTGGTGCGTCCGATTCAGGCGTGAGCGCAGGGTAGATACCATCGCCGCAGATGGGTAGGCCCATGGCGTTCATGTGCACGCGCAGTTGATGACGTTTTCCAGTGATGGGATGCAGACGGTAGCGGGCTAAATCGCCGAGTCGCTCAGTGCATTCAATGCGCGTTTCTGAGTTGGGCTCGCCTTCGATCTCCGTCATTTGCATAAAAGACTCGCGGGAAGTGACCAAGCGCGTCTTGCGTACGATTGGGAAATTGATATCCGAAGAGAACGGGGCGATGCATTCGTAAGTTTTACTCACGCGCCGCTCTCGGAACATGGCTGCATAGGCATCGCGGTCTTGTGTGCGGATGCAAAACATCACCAGACCTGCGGTGTCGCGGTCGATGCGGTGCATGGGGGTGAGATCGGCCAAGCCCGTGCGCTTTTTCAGGCGCACGAGCAGTGTTTCTTGCACGTAACCGCCAGTGGGCGTGACGGGGAGGAAATGCGGTTTGTCGGCCATCAGGATGTGCTCATCTTGGTAGATGATTTGCTCATCAAACGGGATTCGCTGCTCGATGCCAACATCTCGCCAATAGTGAATTCGCAGACCCACTTGATACGGCGTGTCGATTGAAAAGGCTTGACCTTGATCGTCCACCACCAAGCCGCTTTTGAGGCGATTCTCCCAGTTTAGCCGGCGTGAATTACGCGTGAAATGCTCTAAAAAAGAGAGCAGCGTATCAG
>JBJTSL010000451.1:0-4651 GCA_046076625.1 Allobrachymonas sp. | reverse complement strand
TACACGGTGAAGAAGCCAGCTTCATCGTGCTCTGCGACGGCAAAAACGTGGCAGCGCTGGCTACGAGCCAAGACCATAAGCGCTTAGCTGATGGCGATCTTGGGCCCAACACAGGTGGCATGGGCGCGTATTCGCCTGCGCCTTGCGTCACGCCCGCGATTCATGCGAAGGCGATGCGCGAAGTGATCCTGCCCACGATCAAGGGCATGGAAAAAGACGGCATCCCCTATACCGGGTTTTTATATGCGGGTTTGATGATCACACCGCAAGGTATGGTGAAAACGCTGGAATTCAATTGCCGCATGGGCGACCCGGAGACGCAGCCTATTCTGATGCGATTGAAGAGCGATTGGGTGGATGTGCTGCTTGCGGCCACAGATGAAAAGCTCGACACGATGGAACTGCAATGGGATCGGCGCGTGGCGCTGGGCACGGTGCTCGCTGCGCATGGCTATCCGATGAATCCACGCAAAGGCGATGTGATTCGCGGCTTGCCAGCGGGGGATTCGTCGGTGGGCGAGGATGTGGTGGTGTTCCATGCAGGCACGGCAAAACAAGACGACACGACGGTGGTCAGCGGCGGCCGCGTGCTTTGCGTCACCGCCTTGGCCGATTCCGTGAAGCAGGCGCAGCAGCGCGTGGCGCAGGTGATTCAGGCAATAGGGTTTGATGGGATGCAATACCGGCGCGATATTGGCTATCGTGCGGTGAAGTGAGCGATTTTCAGAAACCCTACAAACTCCAATTCCAAGGCAGCCGCGCAGCTCTTTGGCTGCTCAAGGTCATGGGCTGGCGCATCGAGTTTGACGGCTTCCCAACTCAGCAAGGCATAGCGGTGGTGTATCCGCATACCAGCAACTGGGACGCGCCACTCATGTTCATCGTGAAATGGGCGGTGGGCGTTCAGGTGATGTTTTGGGGCAAAGACACGCTGTTCAAAATTCCTCTGCTCGGGCGTTGGCTGCGCTGGATTGGTGGGGTGCCGGTGCAGCGCACGGCCAAACAAGGGGTGGTGGGCTCGATGATTGCGCAGATGACTGAGAAAAAAGCGCATGGCGAGTATTTTTGGCTAGGCCTTGCGCCGGAAGGCACGCGCAAATACATTCCGGGTTGGCGCAGTGGCTTTTATCGCGTGGCGGTGAGTTGCGATGTGCCGCTCTTGGTCGTCACGCTGGATTACTCGCGCAAGGAATGCAAAGTCAATCAGTTCGTGCAACTCACGGGTGATGAGGCGCAAGACATGGCGCGCGTGGCCGCAATTTGTGCGACGGTCAAGGGCTTGCGGCCCGAAAAAATGTCACCCGTGGTGTTGCTGGATGGGTCGGTTGATCGGCAGCAGACGGTGGTCAAGCATGGGTTGTAATATCGCACCATGAGCATTGAAAAAGTTCGTACCTATCTGCTGGAGCTTCAGAGCAATATTGTTGACACCTTCAGTGGCATTGATGGCTCGGATTTCCAAAAAGACAAATGGAAGAAGCGCCCGGGCGAGCCTTTGCAGGGCGATGGCATCACCTGTATTTTGGAAGAGGGCGGCATGTTTGAGCGCGCCGGCTGCGGTTTTTCGCATGTGCGCGGCGGTAAGTTGCCGCCGTCTGCCACCGCGCATCGGCCCGAGCTGGCCGGCTCGCCGTTTGAAGCGCTCGGCGTGTCGCTTGTGTTCCATCCGCACAACCCTTATGCGCCCACGGTGCATATGAATGTGCGCATGATCGCAGCCAAACCAGCGGGTGGGGCAGAAGTGTTTTGGTTTGGCGGCGGCATGGACCTCACGCCGTATTACGGCTTTGAAGACGATGCGGTGCATTTCCACAGCATCTGCAAAATGGCCGTCACGCCTTTTGGTGCGGACAAATATCCCAAGTTCAAGCAATGGTGTGACGAGTATTTTTATTTGAAGCACCGCAAGGAGCAGCGCGGCATTGGCGGCATCTTCATGGATGATTTTTCGGAAGGTGGCTTTGCCAATGGCTTCTCGCTGATCCAGTCCATTGGCAATGCTTTCATTCCGGCGTATCTGCCGATTGTGGAGCGACGCTGCGGCATGCCTTTCAAGCAACGCGAGCGGGATTTCCAGCTCTATCGGCGTGGGCGCTATGTGGAGTTCAATCTCGTGTGGGATCGCGGCACCCATTTTGGGCTGCAATCGGGCGGGCGCACCGAATCCATTCTCATGAGCATGCCGCCCTTGGCGAGTTGGGCCTACAAGCGCCACCCCAGAACGGGCACGCCGGAGCGTGACTTGTATGACAATTTCCTCGTCCGAAGGGACTGGGCTTGAGCCCTGCTTCTGCGCAAAATCGTGCCAGTGTGCTGCGCATCGGCGTGTATGGCGGCGCGTTCGATCCGCCGCATCTGGCGCATGAGGCGCTGGCCCGCGCGGCGGTGCAGCAGCATGCGCTGGATCGACTCCTCATCTTGCCCACCGGCTTGGCTTGGCATAAAGCGAGTGCATTGAGTGCCCCCGAGCATCGCATTGCCATGGCGCACTTGGCTTTTGCCGATGTGCCGCAAGCCCGCGTGGATGCGCGCGAGACGCAGCGCAGCGGATCGAGTTACACCATTGACACCCTGCAAGCGTTGCGCCTTGAGTTACCCTCCGTGCAATGGTTTTTGCTCATGGGGCAAGATCAACTGAACTTTTTTCCGCAATGGCATCGGTATGCTGAGATTCTGCAAATCGCTATACTTTTAGTAGCATTCCGCGCAGATTCCATGCCGGCGAAAAGCCCAAATAACCCTAAAAATCCAGTTAAAATACCGCATCGCATCATTCAGATGCCAGCCATGCCGCAAAGCGCGAGTGATATTCGCCAACGCGTGGCGCAAAGTCTCGGGATTGATCATCTGGTCAAGCCTGCTGTGGCAAGGTATATTGCCCAACACCACCTGTATTCCCCCGTATGAAATCCGCCTCTTCTTCGTCTATGTCATCCAACAAATCCGCTCACCTCACCCGCTCCGCTGCCTCATCGGGTGTCAAGCCCGAGAGCAAAACCGACACCGCAGCCAAGCGCGATGTGGCCAAGCTCACCAAAGCCATTGTGGACGGCTTGGAAGACGTGAAAGCGCAGAACCTCATGGTGTTTGACACCGAGCATTTGAGCAGCTTGTTTGAGCGCGTCATCGTCGCCAGCGGCACCAGCAACCGGCAAACCAAGGCGCTGTCGATGAGCGTGCGCGAGGCGGTGAGCCAAGCTGGCTTCCCGAAGCCGCGCACAGAAGGCGAAGACAACGGCGAATGGATCATCGTCGATTGCGGCGCCGCTGTGGTGCACATCATGCAACCCGCGATTCGCCAGTATTACCATTTGGAAGACATCTGGGGCGAGAAGCCCCTGCGCTTGAAGCATGCCGCTGCTGAGAAAGAAGTGCAAAAGAAAATAGCGGATACGGTTTTGAAGCCAAAACGGGCTGCCGCCGTCAAGAAACCTGCGCAGAGTGCTCCTAAAAAAGAAGCAGATAAGAAGCCCGCTGCCAAGAAACCAGCGGCGAAAAAAGGCGTGGTGAAAGCTTCTCCACAAGCAGTAGCCAAGAAAGTTGCTGCGAAAAAAGCACCTGCGAAGAAAGCACCCGCCAAGACAACTGCGGCCAAAAAATCTGCATGAAGCTGATCGTGGTGGCTGTTGGCCAGCGTGTGCCCGATTGGGCGCAAACCGCGTGGGACGACTACGCCAAGCGCTTCCCCCCGGAGATCAAGCTCGAACTCAAAGCCATCAAAACCGAGCCGCGCACCAACAATAAAAACACCGCTGCGCTCATGCTCGCCGAGCGGGAGCGCATCGAAGCAGCCCTACAAAAAGAAGCCAAAGGCACACGCATTGTCGTCCTCGATGAACGCGGCAAAAACGCTTCAACCGTTCAACTCGCCGCTCGTTTAACAGAGTGGCAACTCAGCGGCAGCGATGTCGCCCTCATCATCGGCGGGCCTGACGGCCTGGACCCAGAATTCAAAAAATCCGCGCATGAGACGATGCGCTTGTCTGACCTCACCTTACCTCACGCCATGGTGCGCGTGTTGCTGGTTGAGCAACTCTACCGCGCATGGAGCGTGAATGCGGGACATCCATATCATCGGGAGTGATGAGAAGGGAGAAGCGCGAGAAATCTAGCCTTTAGATGTGAATTCCGTCTGAACCTTATTCAACTAAAAATTCGCTCATGCTATGTTATTAGCATGTTAGTCGCTCAAGCGACACAGTTATAGGGTTTATTAAGGGGGCGGTATGAGCAATTGGTTTCGTGTCTATCGGCAAATTTTTCTTGGTTTTTGCCTTTTATTCTCTGTACCGTTTGCTCTTGCAGACGATTGCTGGGTAGAAACCGCAGGAGATGGCTGGTCTCAAGCAACCTATTCATGGGGTGGGCATTACACTTAGGTTTGTTGTCAGATGAGCATCTCGACCTAGCCGTTCAGTTTATTACTCAGATCCTAGTCGCAAAACAACGGAAGCTGGGGTCACCTCAAAGCTGAGCAGGGCATTGAATACCGAGGAATACCGAGGGTCAGGTTTCCCATCTCAGAAATTTGGGGTCAGCAGAAATTTGGGGTCAGGTCTTTCAGTATCGCATCGCTGTTCCTAAATTCATAGCACTCTACGCAGCATCTATGCCGGCTGGATGCCGATTTCTCTTTGAATTCTGTCTTTTG
>JBJTSL010000450.1:0-5500 GCA_046076625.1 Allobrachymonas sp. | reverse complement strand
CGATGAACGGGTCATCCGTAATAGCGAAGATCGCGGGGATGGAGTCCACAGCGAAGATCACATCTGTCAAACCAACCAGACAGATCACCATGAGCAAAGGCGTAGCGATTTTTTTACCGTTTTCCACAGTCCAAAATCTTTCGCCGTCGTAGTTTTTGCTAACTGGCAAGATTTTGCGCAGCAGCTTCAGCGCTGGATTGTCGTCGAGTGACTGCTCTTTGCCAGCCGCCCACCACATCTTGAGACCCGTAAGGATCAAGAAGGCGCCGAAGATATACAGAATCCAGTGGAATTGCTGCAGCAGCCAGCCACCAATCAATATCATGATCGAGCGCAGCACAATCGCGCCAATGATGCCGATCATCAGCACGCGCTTTTGGTAGGCTGGCGGCACAGCAAAGTAGGTGAAGATCATCAAGAAAACGAAGATATTGTCGACCGCCAGTGATTTTTCGATCAAATAGCCTGTGAGGAATTCCAGCGCCTTCTCGTTGGCCACCGCCGTGTCGCCTGTCGTGTCTTTCACGGCCCACCAGAACAAGCCGTTGAACAGGAAGCTCAATGCCACCCAGATGATCGACCAATTGATCGCTTCTTTGATGCCCACCTCATGCGCGCCTTGCTTGTTGAGTACGACAAAATCGATGATGAGAGCTGCGATCACAATCGCAATGAATACCGCCCATAGCCAGGCGGGTGCCACGGATTCAAACATGACCAAACCTTTCAGTTATGTATAACTTTGGTTATCCGAAAGGTCTTGCGAGGGGATTCCAGTGCACCGGCTGCCTCCACGCGGAAGCAGCGTACTGACGACACACGGGCATGCATTCTGAAGATCGCTTGCGCTACTCCCCTTCCGGGAGAGCCCATATTGTGCGAAAAAACCATGCCTTGAGTTGTTGCGGTGCAGCAAAAACCCCACGCCATTTGCCTAATACGGGTTTGTCCTAGACAGCGCTAATACTTTTGCCCGATAATAATTAGACGAAGGGGAGTAGCTCCCCGTCTGTGCATCGTCAATACGAAGCCAACTTCCGGTGCACAGGGTCTGCCAGCATTCATAGCTGGGCGGGCCGAGCAAGACCTTCGATTCAGCCTGTGACCGCAGGTATTTTGGATCGAAGCGTGCAAATTGCTCCCTCCCTCCTGAACATCCGTGGTCACCATGATTAAACATACAACACGGAACGTTTTGACATGGAATTATTTTCAGCCCCTTGGTGGTCGGCTCTTTTGGCCATTATCCTGATTGATCTCGTACTCGCTGGCGACAACGCCATCGTGATTGCTTTGGCAGCGCGCAACCTCCCGCCACAATTGCAAAAGAAAGCCATCCTTTGGGGCACGGTGGGCGCGATTGCGGTTCGCACCGCGATGACTTTGATCGTGGTTTGGCTGCTCAAAATCCCAGGCTTGATGCTCGTTGGCGGGCTGGGCTTGGTTTGGATCGCCTACAAATTGCTGGTTGATACCGGCGGCGATGAGCACGACGGGCCTGCGGCCACCACTTTCTGGGGTGCCATGAAAACCATCGTGATCGCCGATGCCTTGATGGGCATTGACAACGTATTGGGTGTGGCCGGTGCAGCCAACGGCAACATGACGCTGGTCGTGCTGGGCTTGCTGATCAGTGTGCCCATCGTGGTCTATGGTAGCCAGCTCGTGCTCAAGCTTGTCGAGCGTTTTCCCATCATCATCCAACTCGGCGCAGCTGTGCTGGCGTTCACCGCAGCCAAAATGATCGTCAGCGAAAAATTGCTGGCTGAAGTCTTCAATCCACCCGCCAGCCATGCCGATTTGGCCCGCTGGTCAATCTATGTGATTTGTATTGCAGGTGTTTTGTTGGCAGGTTGGTGGGTTGGCAAGCGTGCCGCTGGTCAAAAGGACACGGCGGCGGCACAGTAGAGTCCTCTGTGGAAAAGCACGCAAGTTTTGTAAGGCCATCACTTGCAACTTTTGCGTACACAGCCACTCCCATTCACACTTTCATCATCGCTTCATGCTAGGAGTTTCCGTGAGCACTATCGACACTTATATCGTCTACCTTGACGATGCGATGTATGCGCAAGATCAGCTTGCGCAAGTGCTGGCTCAGCCGCAGGTCAAGCGCTTCGTGCTCGTGGCCTGCGCGCCCCGCATGACGCGCCGTATCGGCAAATGGCTCAACCACAGCGCCCGAGAGAACTGGCGCGACAAATGGTGCGAAAAGCTTTTTTCGCAGTTCGTGCCACGCATCGCTCGCCATGACCATGTGTTTTGCGAAGTTGCGACCGGGCCATTGCCGGAATACACAGAGATGCTGCTCAAGGATCTAGGGCAGGCGCAGGTCATTGATGCGCGTCGCCCGAAATTTGGTGTCGAGATGCAGCCGGTGATGCAATCTGCGCCGGTGCAAGCCCTTGCGCCCAGCCGCCCCGTGTTGAATTTGCCGGAGCGCTTGTCCGCCGCTTGAGCCCCGCTTGCATGCGCACAGGTGGTATGCTGCGCGCATGAAACTCATCCTCAAATGGCTCTTGAGCGCCGCTGCCTTGCTGGCAGTGGCGCATTTTTATTCGGGTGTGGTCGTCACCAGTTTCACATCGGCCTTGATTGCCGCTTTCGTGATTGGTCTGCTCAACACCATCGTCCGTCCAATCTTCGTTATTCTCACGCTGCCGATCACACTGATCACGCTGGGCTTGTTCCTCTTTGTGATCAATGCGCTGATGTTTTACATGGCATCAGGCCTTCTTGAGAGTTTCCAAGTGCGTGGTTTCACTGCCGCCTTGATTGGCTCACTGCTCTACTCGATCGCCGGCATGGTGATTGAAGCGGCCTTGGAGCAGGTGTTCAAAAAAGCCTGAAGCTGCTAGGGCGTGTTGACACTCCCTCATCACTTCAAGCTCTGCATCAACCCGGATTCAGCACTCACCCATTGCGCCACATGGGGCAGCAGGGGCGAGGGCGTGAAGGTTTGCCCACCCTTAGCATACGAGACCGCGTTGGGCACCAAGCCTTGCCGCCCGACGGCTGCGCCCTTCATGTAGCCAGCAGCGCAGAGGCTGCCGTCCAAGCGGCGGAATTCATAGCGCATGTAGTTCCAGTGTTCGTCAGCGCAATCGAGCTGGAAAATCAACTGGTAGCGCTCCAAGGGCTTGAGGCCTTTGCGGTAAGTGACGAAAGAGCCACCCGACATGGGCCGCCAACCTGACTGGATCATGGCTTGGGCGAACCCGGTGCGCACAAAGTACTCAATGATCATCAGATCGATCAAGGTCAGATAGCGCCCGTTGTTCATATGCCCGTTGATGTCAATGTCGTTCGGCCACACGCGCAAATGCCGCGTAATGGATTCGCCTGGCACGATGCGCGGCTGACGCCAAGCGCGGAACATGGCCCAGATCAGTCGTAAATAAAGGTTCATGGCAGCATCCTATTTGGTTCGATAACGAACATTATAGTTCTTTTTCGAACCATATATCGCGTACAAGGTAAACTCGCACCTTGATCATGGCCGCCCAAAACACCCCCCGTCAAAAAACGACTGCTGCCTCAAAGCCCAATGGTGAGCCAACGGCCGAGGCGGTGCGCTCGTGGTTGTCTGTGGTGCAGGCCTACAACTTGTGCGATGCCTTGCTGGGGCGCGAATTGGCCACCATTGGCTTGCGCAACGCGGAGTATGAAATTTTGGCGAATGTACTGCGCGAGCCTGGCCTCTCACAGCAAGTCTTGGCACAGCGCTGCTTCACCGCCAAGAGCCATATCAGCGCCTTGCTGACCAGCATGCAAGAGCGCGGCTGGCTGCGCCGCGAAAATCACCCGCAAGATGCACGCGCTAAAAGCCTCTACCTAGAACCGCAGGGCCAGGCGATGGCAGAGCGTGGCAAGCTGATCCAAACCGAGGTCGTCAAAATCATGGCCCAAGCGATCAGCCCGCTGCAAATGCAGCAAATCCATGAGGCGATGCTCGCTGTGAACGCGGCATTCGAGGCGCAATTGCGATAATCTGGCCATGCGCAAACTCTGGCTTTTCTTTTCTCAGGCTGTCACCATCTTGTTGGCAGCGTATTTTGTGGTTGCCACGCTCAAGCCTGAGTGGCTGGGGCGCGCGCCGCGCCTAGCGGGCGCGACGGCGATCACGGGCAGCGTGCCCGTGATCGAAGCCCCAGCGGTCAACACCGGCACAGCGCCCGCAGGCAGCTACCGCGCTGCTGCGCAAAAAGCCTCGGCCGCCGTAGTGAGTATTGCCACCGCCAAAGCAGCGCCTAAAAACGAGCGCATGAACGATCCGTGGTTTCGCTTCTTCTTTGGTGATCAACAACAGCAACCACAAAATGGTTTGGGCTCAGGTGTGATCGTCAGCCCCAGCGGATTTATCTTGACGAACAACCACGTGGTTGAAGGTGCAGACGAAATCGAAGTCACACTCAACGACGGCCGCAAAGCCAAGGCCAAAATCATCGGCACCGATCCCGAGACTGACTTGGCTGTGCTCAAGATTGATTTACCCAACCTTCCCGTGATCGTGCTCGGCAACGCAGACAGCATGCAAGTGGGCGATCAAGTGCTCGCTATTGGCAACCCGTTTGGTCTTGGCCAAACTGTCTCCGCAGGCATCGTGAGCGCCCTCGGGCGCAACCAGCTCGGCATCAATACTTTTGAAAACTTCATCCAAACCGATGCCGCCATTAACCCCGGCAACTCGGGGGGCGCGTTGGTCGATGTGAGCGGGAATTTGCTGGGTATCAACACCGCTATCTACAGCCGCTCCGGCGGCAACATGGGCATTGGTTTTGCGATCCCTGTCTCCACCGCCCGCATGGTGATGGACGGCCTCGTGAAAGATGGCCAAGTCACGCGCGGCTGGATCGGCGTAGAACCGCAAGAGCTGACGCAAGAATTGGCCGAGACCTTCAACCTCAAATCCTCTGGCGGCAACCTGCAAGGCGTGATCATCACCGGCGTGTTGCAAAACGGGCCTGCTGCGAAAGCAGGTATTCAGCCGGGCGATGTGATCACGCAAGTGGCTGGCAAACCCGTAGCCAATGTGCCGGAATTACTGGCCAACGTCGCGGCCCTCAAACCCGGCAATTCCAGCAAATTCAGCGTGCGCCGAGCCGATAAAAGCATGGAGCTCGATGTGACGCCTGCGCCTCGGCCTAAGAGGCCGGTTCAACAGCGCTGATCACAACTCAAGTCTTTGATTTATTTGAGTTTTCAACGTAAATTCGATTTATTAGGATTTATGTTGAAAACACGATTTCGGTGGCAATAAAGGATTGAACAAGCCTTCGCATATGTCCTTTGATTGGCTCAAACGCTCGCCAGAGCACTCGGGGCGGATGGCTCCATGTCCTCCGGCGGCGTTTAGGGTTGGTTTGTCTTCGACAAGCTCCAAGCGCCGCCTCCCCCTACACTTACGCCATCCGCCCCGAGTGCTCTGGCGAGCTTATCTCGAGTTGTGCAACTTAGTGCGCCACAGAAACCCATGCCCGTGTGATGCGGCTTTGCGTCTGGC